>CAVBVT010000060.1:0-17273 GCA_963598855.1 Eggerthellaceae bacterium | reverse complement strand
ACAAAACCAGAAAGGGAAACATTATGGCAGATCAGTTTGATAACAACAAAGACAATGACCAGGAGCAGAAATATGAGAAATTCTGTTTTTTATGCCGCAGGCCGGAGAGCCAGGCAGGGAAGATGATCGACCTTCCCAATAATATACATATCTGCGCAGACTGCATGCAGAAGAGTTTTGATACCATGAATACCCAGATGAGCAATGGAAATATGAATTACTCAGATCTTTTTAACATGCCGAATGTAAGCATGATCGACCTGAGCAGCCTTCAGAATCCGGGAAATCAGGCGAAGAAGATCAAGAAGAAATCTGAGACACCGAAGCCGGCAATTAATCTTAAGGATATTCCGGCACCGCATAAGATCAAGGCCACACTGGATGAATATGTGATCGGCCAGGAATATGCCAAGAAAGTAATGTCTGTAGCTGTATACAACCATTATAAGAGAGTAGCAACAGATACTATGGATGATATTGAGATCGAGAAATCCAATATGCTGATGATCGGACCGACTGGCTGCGGTAAGACATATCTGGTAAAGATGCTTGCGAAACTTCTTCAGGTTCCCCTTGCTATCGCAGATGCTACTTCCCTGACAGAGGCCGGATATATCGGTGATGATATTGAGAGCGTCGTTTCCAAGCTTCTTGCTGCAGCAGACAATGACGTGGAGAAAGCAGAGCATGGAATCATCTTCATTGATGAGATCGACAAGATCGCCAAGAAGAAGAACACCAATCAGAGAGACGTAAGCGGTGAGGCTGTTCAGCAGGGACTTTTGAAACTTCTGGAAGGAAGTGAAGTTGAGGTTCCGGTAGGTGCAACCAGCAAGAATGCAATGGTACCTATGGTGACTGTCAATACAAGGAACATTCTGTTTATCTGCGGAGGAGCTTTCCCGGATCTTGATAACATTATCAAGGAAAGACTGAACAAGCAGGCATCCATCGGATTTTATGCAGATCTGAAGGATAAATACGACAATGATCCTCATGTGCTTGAGAAAGTAACAGTAGATGATCTTCGTACATTTGGAATGATCCCGGAGTTTATCGGACGACTTCCGATCATCTTTACACTGAACGGACTTACTGAGGATATGCTTGTGAAGATCCTCAAAGAGCCTAAGAATGCGATCCTGAAACAGTATCAGAAGCTTCTGGCACTGGATGAGGTGAAGCTGGAATTTGAGGACGGTGCACTGCATGCTATTGCACGTAAGGCTATGGAGCGTCACACAGGAGCCAGAGCACTCCGGGCTATCCTTGAAGAGTACATGCTGGATATCATGTATGAGATCCCGAAGGATGATAATATCGGTGAGGTTGTAATTACCGAAGGTTATATCCAGGGGAACGGCGGTCCGAAGATCCTTATGAGAGGACAGGAAGTTCCGGCACTGGAAGGATAAGAGAAAGTTTTGTTTCTATTATTATAAAGCATATAGAAAAGGAGCGTGGCAATTATGGCAAAAGGTTTCTGGGATGATCTGGGAAGTACACTGACACGTAAGGCGAAAGGGTTCAGCACAAAGGCTGAGAATCTTTATGAGATCCAGAAGATCCGCAACAAGCTCTCTGCGCAGGAACGTATGACAGAGAAGCTGATGATGGATATCGGAAGAATGATCTATGTACGCTATGAGCACGGAGAAGCTGTTGACGGTGAAGTAGGTGTCATCTGTGAGGAGATCAGCCAGCATATGCTGGAAGCTGATCGCTACAGAGATGCCATTGCAGCCAGCAAAGGTGAGAAATTCTGCCCGGCCTGCCATAAGGCAGTGATGAGGGAAGCAAGCTTCTGCCCATACTGCGGAGCAGCATGCCCCACACCGGAGCCGGAGATCGAGGAGAAGAATTCAGAAGTGATCGAAGCAGCGGACGAGGAGCTTGAGAATGCAGCCGAAGCTGAGGTGACACAAGATGCTGCAGGAGACAATGAGAACGGCGAGACAGCAGAGGCAGATGCTGAAAAAACTGCAGACAGCATAGAAGAAGCAGAAACATCAGAGGATATTGCTGAAGATACAGCGGAAGTAACTGATGAGAAAGAGTCTGTGCAGGAGTTTCAGACTGAGTCAGAGCCATCAGGGAGAGGAAGTTTCTGACGCATCAGGATGCACAGAAGAGAAAACTTCTGCTGAACCAGATGAATCATCCAAAGAAGAAAACGAATAAATAACAATATGTACACAGGACAGAAGGGCTTCCCGCGAAAGGGAAGCCTTTCATATTGGGCAAAGAACGTACT
Organism: Eggerthellaceae bacterium; assembly: GCA_963598855.1. Lineage (GTDB taxonomy): Bacteria > Bacillota > Clostridia > Lachnospirales > Lachnospiraceae > Blautia_A. Next base: position 15,019 of record CAVBVT010000060.1, on the reverse strand, counting down.
TATGGACGAAAGAAAAAAATAAATAAAAAAACAGAAGTGCTGATTGGACAGTCACTTCTGTTTTTTTGATTTTGGATAAAATAAAAAAGAATGCAGGAAATGGGACTTGAACCCACACGATCTTGCGACCACAGGCACCTGAAGCCTGCGCGTCTGCCAATTCCGCCATTCCTGCATTTTTCAACCGATTTACTTCGCTTTGTTTAGCTCCGTTCGTCGACTGCTCACTTATAATAACTCAGGAATTGAATAATGTCAATAGAAAAATTCAAAAAAATTGAAAAATTTCAAAAAAAATATTTTGAGTTAGTTTTAAGCATTTTTTTGGCGTATGGTGTTGAAAAATGACGTTTCCTATGATACAATCTTGAAGATTTAGGATAAAATAAGAGAACAAAGAAAGGGAGATTGTATGAAAGCATTTCTGATATTGGAAGATGGCCATGTATTTACAGGAACCAGCATTGGTTCTGCAAGGGAAGTCATCAGTGAAATTGTCTTTAACACTTCCATGACCGGTTATCTGGAAGTAATGACAGATCCTTCTTACGCAGGACAGGCGGTATGTATGACATATCCGCTGATCGGAAACTACGGAATCTGTTATGATGACCAGGAATCAAGGAAGCCGTGGATTGACGGATTTATTGTACGAGAATTATCACGAGTTCCCAGCAACTTCAGAAGCGTAGACACCATCCAGCATTTTCTGAGCAAGAACGATATTCCGGGAATCGCAGGAATTGACACCAGAGCACTGACCAAGATCCTTCGTGAGAAGGGAACTATGAACGGAATGATCACAGTTGACGAGAACTATGATCTGGATACAATCATCCCCAGATTAAAAGCATACACAACAGGCAAGGTAGTAGAGAAAGTTTCCTGCCGCGAGAAAGAAGTGCTTAAGGGGAACGGACCGAAGGTTGCCCTTCTTGATCTGGGCGCTAAGAGAAATATCGCACGCTCACTCAATGAGAGAGGATGCCAGGTAACGATTTATCCGGCACTGACACCGGCAGAGGAGATCCTTGGAGATAACCCGGACGGAATCATGCTCAGCAATGGCCCTGGAGATCCGAAGGAATGTACTTCTATTATTAAAGAAATCAAGAAACTTTACGACTCCGATGTGCCGATTTTTGCTATCTGCCTTGGACACCAGCTTATGGCTCTTGCAACAGGCGGAGATACCCATAAGATGAAATACGGCCACAGAGGCGGAAACCATCCGGTTAAAGACCTGGAGACAGGAAGAGTTTACATTTCCTCCCAGAACCACGGCTACGTAGTAGACGCAGAGGGACTTGAGGAGAAAAACATCGCGCATCCTGCATTCGTAAACGTCAACGACGGAACAAACGAAGGTATGGCATATAATGGAAAGAACATCTTTACTGTACAGTTCCATCCGGAAGCATGCCCGGGACCACAGGATTCCAGTTACCTGTTTGACAGATTCATGAAGATGATGGGAGGAGAGAAATAATGCCAAGGAATAAGGACATAAAAAAAGTACTTGTAATCGGCTCAGGTCCGATCGTAATCGGCCAGGCAGCAGAGTTTGACTATGCAGGAACCCAGGCATGCCGCTCCCTTAAGGAAGAGGGCATGGAGGTTGTACTTTTAAACTCCAATCCTGCTACCATCATGACAGATAAAGACATCGCAGACAGAGTTTACATCGAGCCTCTGACTGTTGAGGTCGTAGAGCAGCTGATCCTCAAAGAGAAACCGGACAGCGTACTTCCTACACTGGGCGGCCAGGCAGGACTGAACCTTGCCATGGAACTTGAGGAGAAAGGCTTCCTGAAAGAGCACAACGTACGACTGATCGGTACTACAGCAGCAACCATCCGTAAAGCTGAGGACCGTCAGGAATTCAAAGATACCATGGAAAAGATCGGCGAGCCGGTTGCAGCATCCAAGGTCGTTACAACTGTAGAAGATGGTGTTGAGTTTACCCAGACTATCGGATATCCGGTTGTTCTCCGCCCTGCATACACACTTGGCGGAAGCGGCGGCGGTATCGCACACAACGAGCCGGAGCTTCGTGAGATCCTTGAGAATGGTCTCCGTCTTTCCCGTGTAGGCGAGGTTCTTGTAGAGAGATGTATCGCCGGATGGAAAGAGATCGAGTACGAGGTAATGCGAGACAGCGCAGGAAACTGCATCACAGTCTGCAACATGGAGAACATTGACCCGGTTGGTGTCCACACCGGTGACTCCATCGTAGTTGCTCCTTCCCAGACACTTGGCGATAAAGAGTATCAGATGCTTCGTACATCTGCCCTTAACATCATCACAGAGCTTGGCATCACAGGCGGATGTAACGTACAGTATGCCCTTCATCCGGAGAGCTTTGAGTACTGTGTAATCGAGGTTAATCCTCGTGTAAGCCGTTCTTCCGCACTTGCAAGTAAGGCTACCGGTTATCCGATCGCCAAGGTTGCAGCTAAGATCGCTCTTGGATACACACTGGATGAGATCCCGAATGCCATCACTGGCAAAACATACGCAAGCTTTGAGCCGATGCTGGATTACTGCGTAGTTAAGATCCCACGTCTGCCATTCGATAAATTCATCACAGCGAAACGTACACTGACAACACAGATGAAGGCTACAGGAGAGGTTATGAGTATCTGCCATAACTTCGAGGGTGCTTTAATGAAAGCCATCCGTTCCCTGGAGCAGCACGTAGACAGCCTGATGTCCTATGATTTCTCACATCTTTCCGATGATGAGCTGATGGACGAGCTGAATATCGTAGATGACCGCCGTATCTGGAAGATCGCAGAAGCACTCCGCAGAAATATTTCCCAGGAGAAACTTCACGATATCACAAAGATCGACATCTGGTTCATCGACAAACTGGCTATCCTTGTTGAGATGGAGCAGGCTCTGAAGACTCAGAAACTGGACAAAGACCTTCTTCTGGAAGCAAAACGTATGGAGTTCCCGGACTACATCATTGCTGACCTGACAGGAAAGACAGAAGCTGAGATCAAAGACCTTCGTAAAGAATACGGCATCCGTGCAGCATACAAGATGGTAGATACCTGTGCAGCAGAGTTTGCAGCAGAGACACCATACTACTACTCTGTATACGGTGATGACCAGACAGAGAACGAAGCAGTTGAGACTAAAGATAAGAAAAAGATCCTGGTACTTGGTTCCGGTCCGATCCGTATCGGACAGGGTATCGAGTTCGACTTCTGCTCTGTACATTGTACATGGGCATTTGCAAAAGAGGGATATGAGACAATTATCATCAACAACAACCCGGAGACTGTAAGTACTGACTTCGATATCGCAGATAAACTGTATTTCGAGCCACTGACACCGGAAGATGTTGAGAATGTTGTAAATATTGAGAAACCGGACGGAGCAGTTGTTCAGTTCGGTGGACAGACAGCCATCAAACTGACAGAAGCACTGATCAAGATGGGCGTTAAGATCCTTGGAACATCTGCTGAGAACGTAGATGCTGCAGAGGACAGAGAGCTCTTTGATGCAATCCTTGAGAAATGCCAGATCCCGAGACCGAAGGGACACACCGTATTCACAGCAGAAGAGGCGAAAAAAGCTGCCAATGAGCTGGGATATCCGGTACTTGTCCGCCCGTCCTACGTACTTGGAGGACAGGGAATGCGTATCGCTGTCAGCGATGAGGATGTGGAAGAGTATATCGGAATCATCAACCAGATCGCACAGGAGCACCCGATCCTTGTTGATAAATACCTCATGGGTAAAGAGATCGAGGTCGATGCAGTATGCGACGGTGAGGACATCCTGATCCCTGGAATCATGGAGCACATCGAGCGTGCAGGTATCCACTCCGGAGACAGTATTTCCGTATATCCGGCACAGACCATCAGCCAGAAAGCAAAAGATACTATCGCCGAGTATACACGCCGTCTTGCACAGGCACTTCATGTAATCGGTATGATCAATATCCAGTTCATCGTTGTAGGTGAGGATGTATATGTCATCGAGGTTAACCCGCGTTCCAGCCGTACAGTACCGTACATCAGCAAGGTAACTGGAATCCCGATCGTTCCTCTTGCAACAAGAGTGATCCTTGGCCACAAGATCAAAGAACTCGGCTACACACCAGGACTTCAGAAAGAAGCAGAGTACTTTGCAATCAAGATGCCGGTATTCTCCTTCGAGAAGATCAGAGGCGCAGATATCAGCCTTGGACCAGAGATGAAATCCACAGGTGAGTGCCTTGGTATTGCAAAGACCTTCAATGAGGCTCTTTACAAAGCATTTATCGGAGCAGGAATCCGCCTTCCGAAACATAAACAGATGATCATTACTGTTAAGGACGAGGATAAAGAGGATATCATCCCGATCGCAAAACGTTTCGAGGCTCAGGGATACCGTATCTTCGCAACAAGAGGTACAGCAAATGTCCTTACTGAGAACGGGATCAAGGTAACACGTACCAATAAACTGGAGCAGCCGTCTCCGAACCTGATGGATCTGATCCTTGGCCACAAGATTGATGTTGTCATCGATACACCGCCGCAGGGTGTTGAGCATCAGAAAGATGGTTTCGTGATCCGCCGAAATGCTATTGAGACAGGTGTAAACGTACTTACAAGCCTTGATACAGCAGAGGCTCTTGTAACAAGTCTTGAGAATACAGACCTGAACAACCTGACTCTGGTAGATATTGCCACCATCGATAATCGTTAATGATCGTGGAATGTAAAAAATATGTAAATTTTGCGAAATAAAAAATTCAAAGTTTACGAATTGCCAAATATGTAATATACTGATAAGGACGGGGCCACCGCTTACACATCGGCTCGGTCCTTATCTTATTTTTGAACGTAAATTATAAGAGGAATACGTTCATCACATGTAGCAGAGTGAAATGGGAAGAGCCATTTCATTACGTAAATAAGAAACGTGCTGCAGAGAAAGGAGTTTGTATGAGCTTTATAGAATTACTGAAGGTTATTCTTCTTGGTATTGTGGAGGGAATCACAGAGTGGCTTCCGATCAGCAGTACCGGACACATGATCCTTGTAGATGAGTTTATCAAGCTGAATGTGTCAGATGCATTTATGGAATTTTTCCTGGTTGTTATCCAGTTAGGCGCGATTCTTGCCGTTGTTGTCCTGTACTGGAGCAAGCTGTGGCCTTTTTACATAAGACCGATCCCGAAGCGCACCAGAATAGCTCTTCGTAAGAAACCGGCGGCATCCAGGGCAATCCTTACATTTGTTGAGAAATACTGTGATAAAGAGAAATGGATCCTCTGGTTTAAGATTCTGGTAGCATGTCTGCCGACTATTATCATTGCATTGCCATTTAATGATATCATTGAGGAGAAATTTTATAATTACGTTGTAGTTGCAATTACTTTGATCGTTTATGGTGTGCTTTTCATCGTGATCGAGAACTACAACAAGAGACGCAGACCAACCTGCACAAGACTTGACAATCTTTCCTTTAAGACAGCACTGATCATCGGATGCTTTCAGGTTCTTTCCGTGATCCCGGGAACTTCCCGTTCCGGATCTACGATCATCGGAGGTATCCTTGCCGGAACATCCCGTACTGTGGCAGCTGAGTTCACATTTTTCCTGGCAATCCCTGTTATGTTCGGAGCCAGCCTTCTGAAACTTGTGAAATTCGGTTTTGCATTTACTTCCACAGAGCTGATCCTTCTTATTGTAGGAGTTGGGGTATCTTTTGTGGTATCCATTCTTGCAATTAAATTCCTGATGGGTTATATTAAGAAACATGATTTCAAAGTATTCGGCTGGTACAGGATCATTCTCGGTATCCTGGTACTTGGATATTTTATCGGAAAAACACTGCTTGCATAAAGCAATATTCAGGAGGTAATTATTATGAAATATAAGAAAATGGTTATTGCACTGGCCGCTGTTGCAGCACTGACAGCAGCAGGATGCGGCAAGTCATCATCAACTAAAGACGCAGAAGTAACACCGACACCGGTTCCAACAGCAGTTCCTACTGCAGCACCAGCTACAGCAAGTCCGCTGCCAACTTCAACACCTGCACCGAAGCTGATCGGTGTGAAGACAAGCACAGCGAAATTTGTATATATTACCAACAGTACAAAAGGCGAGCTCCGTGAGATATACCTTCGTGCAGCTGGCGGAGAAGAATGGGGAAAAAATCTCGTTCCGGCAGAGTCAACCATCAAAGATGCAGAACAGGCGCAGATGTACTACACACCGGATTCAGCAGTAGATGCGATCTACGATATGAAGATCGTGGATGGAAATGGAAATGCTTATGAGATCTACAGTGCAGAGCTTGGTGATATGGAGAAAGCAACACTTCAGATCGATAATGGAGAGGCATATCTCACTTATACAAGCATCAGTGATAAATCTGAGAAGAGTACTCTTGGCAATGTACAGACAGATAACAGCGAGGTTGACAGCACAGATTCCACAGACAGCACTGATTCTTCAAGTATAACAGATTCATCTTCTGATAATACAGATTACAGTTATGATGACAGTGATAACACAGACTATGATAACAGTGACGATGGAAGTTATGACAGCAGTGATAATGGAAGCTATGATAATAGCGGCGACAGCAGTGATAATGGAGATGATGGAAGCTATGATAACAGCGGAAGCGACAGCAGCGATGACGGCGGTTATGTAGATGACAGCAACAGCGGAAGCGGTGACGATGTGATCGATGACAGCGGAAGTGACAGCAGTGACGGAGACATTGTCTGGGATGACAATGGGGACTGGTCAGAAGAATAAAATATTTTCCAGATTTATAAGGAAATAGTGAATAAGGATTGTGAATATCCATTTGAGCAATATACAGGAGGAAGGTCTGCTGGAGAGATCCGGCAGACTGATAAAAAATCGTGGAAGAGAAAAAAGGAAAAAACAATAAAAAGAGAACTGGGTATCTGAAAAAGAACGGCTACACAAATACAGGGTGTCATTCTACTCTTCATCCGTCAAGTTCCTATATCACAAGTGACGGAAAGAGAAACTAGTACAGCGAAAATTAAGTATCTGCTATATTGACGCAGGATGATTTTCTCATATGCAAGGCAGAGGAATGAGGCGTAGCGGTGGCTACGGCGATTGACGACAACGCCGCATATGAAAAATCAGACAAGTCAATATAGCGTTTACTTAATATTCGCTGTACTAGGCTTCTGCAAAAGACTGCGGAAAACTTCTTGAAAATATCTACAGGGGAACCTGTGTATCTAAGAAATATTCCAAAGAAATGCTGAATCTGCTCAAGAACCAGAAGGTCAGATATAAGATCCCGGCAGGTCTTCCATCCGGCATTGTGTGTGCCAACAAAACAGGAGAGACAAGTTCTGTACAGCATGATATGGCAATTATCTACGGCAAAAAGACAAACTATGTGCTGTGTGTATTCTCAAGCGGAGCATCCGAAGGCCATCTTCAGTATGGAATCCGGAGAATATCTTCCATGGTATATAACTATCTGAACTGATAATAAAATTTTACACAAAAAGAAGATGCACGATCAGAAACGTGTAGCTTCTCCTGTATGTGAAGTATCATATCCTGTCTGGAGAGACAGAGCCTGTCGGAAAGATTCCGAGGATAAGGCACTGACTACCGCCTGGAAACCAGGACTGCTGAAGCTGGATGATGCCATCACAAGATACATGGTTTCGGTTCCAAGAGGAAGGAATTCCAGGTCTGTGAAAGTTCTGGCAGCATACGCTTCGCCCAGAGCAACATCGGCCTGTCCGCCTGCAACAGCGGCAGCAGTGGAGCTGTCAGAAACCAGCTCATTGCGGTATCCGGATATGCTTTTCGGAGAAATTCCGAGCTTATTTAACTGACGGTCCAGATAAACTCTGCGGCTGCTTCCTTTTTCACGGTTGGCAAAAATAATATCTGCACGCTGCAGATCAGGAAATCCCTGAATATTCCGGGGGTTTCCTTTTTTTATATAGAAACCGATCTCATAGCTGTAGAAATGAAGAGCAGTGAGGGGAATTCCGGGAACAAGACTCCTGATATCTTCAAAAGAAGCTGCTGCACAGGCAATATGGACTTTTTCAAAATAGAGAGAATACAGTCCGTTGTAGGTGTTCAGATGGGATTGAAGCACCGGAAGGCTTCCCGCCTGCATTGGGAGCTGGTTTAAAAGAAGATCCAGAGCAGGGGAGGACTGTCCGCTGATGATCAGTCCGCTGGAATGGACCAGGTAATCTCTTTTCAGAAGAGAACTTTCAGGCTGGTAATCATGGGACTGGGAAGCACCAGTCTGTGCTGCGCCGTCCAGATAGGCTTTCAGTTGTTCTTCACTGACCCGCAGTTGTTTGCCGATCTTCGAAGAGGAAAGTTCTCCGCGTTTGATCAGTTCATAGACCGTAGTTTTTTTGATCTTTAATTTATCTGCGACTTCCTGTGCTGTATAAAATTTATTCATCGATTCCCACCATAACGCTTGTGGCCTTGATCACAGCATAGGCATCAGAACCAACTTTCAGCCCCAGTTCCTCCACAGCTGCGCAGGAGATCGTTGCAGTAATGATATTTCCTCCCCCGATATCAATAGAAACGATGGAGTTTACAGCTCCTTTGTTGATGTTGATAACTTTTCCTTTTAACTGGTTACGTGCACTGAGTTTCATAAATATCTTCTCCTTGTTTTTTATTATGATCGTTGCGGTTAAAGCTTTTTCTCATGATAGCATGGGCGGCGGAAAACAGCAATGCCTTATGGCTTGACAAGAAACTTTCATTTCGGTAAAATTAGACGAAACCATTCAAAACTGAATGAAACCGAACGAAACTAAAAAAGAGAGGAACAAAAAGATGAAGAAAAAAATCTTAGCAGCCCTTACAGCAGGAGTTTTAACCACCGGTCTTATGGCTGGAAACGTGTTCGCGGCAGACACAGAAGTGAAAGGTGACAAGGAACTGAAAGGAGAGGTTTACGCTTTTATCGCAGCCAGCCTCAGCAATTCCATGGAGCAGATCCAGAAGGATTTCAATGAGCTTTATCCGAATGTAACCATTTACTACAGCGCAGACAGTTCAGGTACACTGCAGACTCAGATCGAGGAAGGCGCACGCTGTGATCTTTTCTTCTCAGCAGCAGACAAGCAGATGGATGCGCTTACCGAGGAGAAACTGACAAAAGAGGATACTGTCGTAGACCTTCTTGAGAATAAAGTCGTTCTGATCAAACCGGCAGACGGTGAGACTAAGGTAACAGGCTTTGAGAATGTAACAGATGCAGAGAACATGGCACTTGCAGGAGAGGACGTTCCGGTTGGACAGTACTCCCGCGAGATCTTCACAAACCTTGGAATCATGGACAAGGTTAATGAGATGGAGATCAATGAGTGCAAGAACGTAACCGATGTTCTTGCAGCAGTCAGCGAGGGAAGTAATGAGATCGGTGTTGTATATGCAACAGATGCAGCATCCGTAGCAGATAAAGTAGAGATCCTTGCAGAGGCACCGGCAGGCAGCCTTGAGACACCGGTACTTTATCCGGTAGGTCTGATCGAGGACAAGGAAGCTTCTGATGATGACACAAAGGCAGCTGAGGCATTTCTTGACTATGTAGAGTCTGATGCAGCGATCAAAGTATTTGAGGACTATGGATTTGCAGCATACAAGGCTGACGATGCAGATAAAGATGCTGAGGAGTCCGCTTCCGAAGATGCAGACAGCGCAGAAGCAGACAGCACAGATTCCACAGACAGCACAACCAAATAATCATCCTAGTACAGCATTCACGAAATAACTATGCCAATCACTTGCCTGCGAATCCGATTGCACAGGCGAAAAAGCCTCGGCGTAGCCCGCTACGCCTACGTTTTTTCACCTGCACACTCGAATCCGCATCCTGCGTGATTGATATAGTTATTTGCGGAACGCTGTACTAGCAGAACTGGAATAAAATATGGCAGAGTTTTTAAAAGAAGTAAACTGGAGTCCTCTCTGGATCTCCTTAAAAACAGGCCTGGTTGCTACAGTGATCGCTTTTTTCCTGGGAGTATTCTGCGCAAGAAAGATCATGAAGCTCCGCCCCGGCGCGAAAGCAGTGCTGGACGGGATCCTTACCCTTCCTCTGGTACTGCCGCCCACTGTGGCCGGTTTTTTCCTGCTTCTGATCTTCAGCCTGAAGAGACCTTTTGGAAGCTTTCTCCTTGAGAACTTCGACATCAAGATCGTGCAGACATGGAAAGGATGTGTGGTAGCAGCAGCTGTGATCGCATTTCCTCTGATGTACCGCAATGCAAGAGCTGCTTTTGAGCAGGTAGATGTGAACCTGATCTATGCAGGTCAGACTCTTGGAATGAGCGACAATAAGATATTCTGGCGTGTGGTAATGCCTGCAGCAGGACCTGGAATCGCATCAGGAACGGTGCTGGCTTTTGCACGTGCCATTGGTGAGTACGGAGCAACTTCCATGCTTGCCGGAAATATCCTGGGAAAGACGAGGACCGTTTCCGTTGCCATTGCAGCAGAAACAGCAGCAGGTAACTATGGAACAGCAGGCTTCTGGGTAGTTGTGATCGTGCTGATCTCTTTTGCGATCGTGGCACTGATCAATATTGTATCTGGAAGAGGAATGAAGACAAGAAGGTGGATCTGATGGCAGTCAGCGTAAATATCGAAAAAAACTTCCGGGATTTTTTCCTGAAGGTAAAATTTGAAGGCAGCTCTGCAGCCATCGGCCTTCTTGGTGCATCCGGCAGCGGCAAGAGCATGACTCTTCGCTGTATTGCGGGCATCGAGACTCCTGATAAAGGAAAGATCGTGATTAATGGAAAAACAGTCTTTGATTCTGATGCAGGCATCAATCTGAAGCCGCAGAAGAGAAGAATCGGCTATCTTTTCCAGAATTATGCACTTTTTCCCACAATGACTGTGGAACAGAACATCAGCTGCGGCTGCAGAGGTGGAAAAGCTTCTGCCCAGGAAAAAGTGGCAGATCTGATCCGGCGGTACCATCTGGAAGGTCTTGAGAAGCGTTATCCTTCCCAGCTTTCCGGCGGACAGCAGCAGAGAGTGGCACTGGCCAGAATGATGATCGGTGAGCCGGAAGCCATTCTTCTGGATGAGCCTTTTTCCGCTCTGGACGGATATCTGAAGGATGTTCTTCAGAGAGAAATGCAGGATTTTCTCCAGGATTACAAGGGGGATATGATCCTTGTAACCCACAGCAGGGATGAGGCGTACAAATTCTGCAAAGAACTCTCCATTGTGGACAGGGGCCGTATTCTTGTGACAGGCGAGACCAGAAGGCTGTTTGAACAGCCTGGACTGATGGAGGCGGCCAGACTGACAGGCTGCAAGAATTATTCCTCCATAAAGAAGCTTGGAGATCATGAGATCTTTGCAGAGGACTGGAAAATGAAACTCCACACAGCAGAGAAAGTGGAAGATGATATCACTCATGTGGGCATTCGCGGACACTGGCTCCGTCCGGCATCAGAACCTGGTGAGAACTGCATGCCTGTGCAGGTGAGCGAGTACATAGAGACGACCTTTGAGCATCAGTACATGATAACCAACAAAGAAGAGAAATCTTCCGAGGGATTATGGTGGATGCGTCCGAAGAACAGCTTTACAGAGAATCCGGACCAGGATCTTCCGGGATATCTGTATCTTCCGCCGGAGCATCTGATGCTGCTGAAGTAACGGGTATAGCATTACGAGGCATCAATACGGATTACGGATGGTTTGTCTGTAAATTTATTGCACAGGTGAATCTGGATGCTGTGTGAACAGTATAATTACAAAAACAGAAAATCGGGAATATTTCCAAGCGTATCATATCTGAAAAGACAGATACACCTGGGGATATTCCCGATTTTTATTACGTGACATTTATCCGAATCAAGGAAGTCCCCTGCTTCAATTGAGAATATCCTCTTGATAATATTTACAGAATATTTATTATTTTCCGTGATTTCTGGAATATGTAATATAATCCGACACCATCATAGCCAGCTTAAAGGCCAGGGCATCTTCAAAAGTACGGATATCCAGGCCAAAACGCTTCTGAAGTTTCTCAAAACGGTATACAAGAGTATTCCGGTGCACATAAAGCTGTCTGGAAGTCTCCGAAAGATTCAGGTTATTCTCAAAAAAAGTACGGATGATATTCAGAGTCTCATCATCAATGGAATCCAGGGACTCATCGCCAAAGATCTCATTGACAAACATATCGCAGACCTGAGTAGGAAGCTGATAGATCAGGCGGCCAATGCCAAGCTGATTGTATCCGAAGACATTTTTTTCCGCATAAAAGATCTTGCCTATTTCCAGAGCTGTACGAGCTTCCTTATAAGCATCAGAAAGTTCCATGATATCGTCTGCAACATTGCTGTAGGAGACCCAGGCAGAAGTCATGGCCTCTGTGTTCAGCATATCCACCAGCATGCAGGCGATTCCGTCCAGTTCTTCGTAGCTCTCTGTGCTCTGCAATTCGCGGACAACGATAATATCAGAGTCGTCCAGGGCCGTGATAAAGTCACGGGTGCGGGCAGAAAAAATATTTCGGATGGTAGCCAGTGCACTCTCGTCCTTATGCTGTTTGGTTTCTACCAGGAACACCGCACGCCGGACAGACGGGGTAATGTGCAGCTTGGCAGCTTTATTAAAAGCTTCCACCTGGGAATAACGGTTAAGAAGAAGATTCTGCATAAAAGAATTCTTATCTGTTTTTTCCGCGTATGCAGTGAGAAGGCTCTCGATCTGGCAGACCGCAAGTTCTCCGATAGTAGAAGCAGAATCTCCGGAGCCCCATACAACCAGCAGCATATCACCGGATGCACCGTTCAGTTTATAAAGGCTGCAGGAGCGGTTGGAGATGCAAAGAGCTGAGTCTTCCCGGAACTGATCCAGTTTTTCGGCAGAAGGGAGTTTCTTGTCGCAGGTGGTAAGGTAAATCTGGTTGTTCTCATCCAGGATACAGAAATCCAGGCCGCTGATCCGGTTCCAGTCTTCCAGAGATTTTTGAAGTGTTTGCTGTATTTTCATAAAATCAGGATCCTTTCTCAAGTAAAACTTTTTATAGCACTCCCAGAAATTACTGCATCAAGTTCAGTTGTGCAGAACATGAATTGCTGCGTCAGATGTTCTCGACGTACGTTTGTACGTCTGCGAGCATCTTTCTTGCACTTCATGCCCTGCGCAACTTCCTTTTGATGCATTAATTCCTGGAACTGCTATAGCAAAAAAGAAACCCCGGGAAATTATATCCCCCGGGGTTAAATTCAGTTTTTCTAATTCGGTGAGAATTAGTTTGTGATTGTAAGCTCTGTCTCTTTGTCGAAGAAGTGAGCTTTCTCCATATCGAATGCGAATCTGATAGGATCGCCAGTCTTAGCTGTTGTACGAGGATCAACTCGTGCTGTAACCTGAGTTCCGTCAACATCGAAGTACAGGAATACTTCGGCACCAAGAAGCTCGTAAACTTTAACTACAGAGTTCATTGGTTTGCTTGGAGATGTCTCAAGGAACATCTGAGAATCATGGATATCCTCAGGACGGATACCAAGAACAACTTTCTTTCCGATGTAGCCTTTGTCTTTAAGAACTTTAGCTTTAGCAAGCGGGATAATAACCTCATGCTCGTTACCGATTGTAGCGATTGTGTTGCCGCCTTTCTCAGAGATAACGCAGTCAAGGAAGTTCATCTGCGGAGATCCCATGAATCCTGCAACGAAGAGGTTGCCTGGTTTCTGATACAGGTTCTGTGGTGTATCAACCTGCTGAACAACACCGTCTTTCATAACAACGATTCTGGTACCAAGTGTCATAGCCTCTGTCTGGTCATGTGTTACATAGATGATTGTAGCGCCCAGTCTCTGATGGATCTTGGAGATCTCGATACGCATCTGTACACGAAGCTTTGCATCCAGGTTGGAAAGAGGCTCATCCATAAGGAATACCTTAGGATTACGAACGATAGCACGTCCCATAGCAACACGCTGTCTCTGACCACCGGAAAGAGCCTTCGGTTTACGATCAAGAAGTTTGTCAAGGTCAAGGATTCTTGCTGCTTCACGAACAGCTTTATCGATCTGATCCTTCGGAACTTTACGAAGTTTAAGTCCGAATGCCATGTTATCATATACTGTCATATGAGGATACAGAGCGTAGTTCTGGAATACCATTGCGATATCACGGTCTTTAGGCTCTACATCGTTCATAACTTTGTCACCGATCTTTAAGGTACCGCTGGTGATCTCTTCCAGTCCGGCTACCATACGAAGTGTAGTAGATTTACCACATCCGGAAGGTCCTACAAAGATGATGAACTCTTTGTCTTCGATTTCAAGGTTAAAGTCTTTAACGGCTTCAAAACCGTTAGGATATGTTTTGTTAATGTGCTGTAAAGATAAACTTGCCATTAGTTTTCCCTCCAAAATTCATTATGAGCTCTGCTCGTTTTAACTGTTATCAGTATACTGAATTAACTGTAAAGAATAAAGAGAAGAATCTTACAAAGATTCGGTAGGTTTCTTGACAGATTGACGAAAAGCCCGGGATGCTTTGTCAGTCTGCCGAAGGATGGCAGTTTTTATTATAAAACATCACGGTTTTGCTGGCAACAAAGGACTTCGGACAGGTGAAGAAGGATTAAAATGATGCGGAATAGTGGTATTTTGAAGGTTTTGCACAAAATATGCGCAAAAATGCACAGAATAACACAGGTTATATGTTTGATTTCCTATGATTTTGGTATCTAATAATAGATTAGATAATAATGCATAACTATGCGTATGAAAAAGATAGGAAAAAGGGTGAGCATGATCACAGATCTGTTAACAACACTGGGCAATCATTTTTCACTGATTGTGATAGGAAGTGTGGAGGTACTGGCAGCAGTGCTTCTGCTGGGAAATACAGTAAAAAAGAAATCTTCATCCAGGGCTTCATCCGGCGGGAAAAGGGCTCTTCATGGTGAGGAGGAGAGATTCCTGAGACAGCTGGATTACAGAGAAGACCAGGCATATATCGTAATCAGAAGC
>CAVBVT010000059.1:0-17360 GCA_963598855.1 Eggerthellaceae bacterium | reverse complement strand
CCACAACCTTCTTATCAAGGAGAGTCTGTGTCTCAAAAGAACAGGTCAGGCTGGCATCCCCACCCAGATACTGGTTGCTTACGTTCTCCATGGCAACCATATCAAACTCATCACTCATACCGTAGCGGCTGATCATCGCTCTCGCAAGCTTGGTCGCCTGCTCAATATCATTGGATGCTCCAGTTGTAATGGAATGGAAGATCAGCTCCTCTGCAGCACGGCCGCCGGTAAACGTAGCAATCTTGTTCTCCAGTTCTTCCTTTGTCATGAGATAATGTTCCTGCTCATCCACCTGAATGGTATATCCAAGCGCACCGGAAGTACGCGGAATGATCGTAATCTTATGAACAGGTGCAGAATCTGACTGCTTGGCCGCAACCAGAGCATGACCAACCTCATGATAAGATACGATCAGTTTCTCCTTGTTGGAAAGTACACGGTTCTTCTTCTGATATCCTGCGATAACAACCTCGATACTTTCCTCAAAATCTGCCTGTGTGGCAAATTTACGTCCGTCGCGGACTGCACGAAGAGCAGCCTCATTAACAATATTGGCAAGCTCGGCACCAGAAGCACCAACTGCTGCCTTGGCGATCTCATCAAAACGAACAGTATCTGCAATCTTGATCTTCTTGGCGTGAACCTTAAGGATCTCCTCACGTCCCTGAAGATCCGGAAGCTCAACCGGGATCCTTCTGTCAAAACGTCCCGGACGAAGAAGTGCAGGGTCAAGGGAATCCGGTCTGTTGGTAGCAGCCAGGATCACAACACCCTTGGAGCCGTCGAAACCATCCATCTCTGTGAGAAGCTGGTTCAGTGTCTGCTCACGCTCATCATTTCCGCCACCCATTCCTGAGCCATCACGCTTCTTACCGATGGTATCGATCTCATCGATAAATACGATACAAGGTGCTTTCTCGTTGGCCTGCTTAAAGAGGTCACGGACCTTGGCAGCACCCATACCTACAAACATCTCCACAAACTCAGAACCGGAAATGGAGAAGAATGGAACTTCCGCCTCACCAGCAACAGCTTTGGCAAGAAGAGTTTTACCTGTTCCAGGAGGGCCTACAAGAAGCGCGCCTTTCGGCATGGAAGCACCGATCTCTCTGTACTTATCCGGATTATGAAGAAAATCTACGATCTCTGTGAGAAGTTCCTTGGCTTCATCCTCACCTGCCACATCTGAAAACTTGATTCCTGTGGAAGATTTCACATAAACTTTAGCATTGCTCTTTCCGAAGGACATCATGCCTCCCGGTCCGCCATTTCCCATGGAATTCATCATCTTCTTGCTGAGCCAGCGTCCCAGCAGAACAAAAATGGCGATTGGAAGAACATACCCTAAGATCAAAGACAGCAGCAAGGACTGTCTCTGCGGTGCAGTTCCTTCAATACTTACACCCGCATCATAAAGATGGGATACAAGATCCTGGTCATCTACAGATACCGTCTTACAGTAAACCTCATTTCCGTCTACCTTCATTGTATAATAGATATAATCAGAATCAATGGTTGCCTCATATACTTTTCCTCTGTCTACGGCTTTCAGAAAGGTGGTGTAATCCGTTTCCTTGACACTTCTCTCTGAAATGGCAGGAAGAGCAAAAACATTGAGCAGAATAATGATCACGACCGCAATGATGTAATATACATACAATGGCCGTTTCTCTGGTTTTTTGGAATTCAGATTCATGCAGTCTCCTCCGTTATCTTATAGTATATCGCTATATCCACAGTGCTATATCAGGTGGTACAGCCTTGTAGCACACTCTACCACTTTTTTCAGTCAATTTCAAGAAGCCTTCCCTCGATTTCATAAACTTTTTAGAATTGGAAATTTTTGCACTTTTTCACACAATTCTCGAAAAAAATCCTTGCACGCAATCTTCTTCTGTGCTATTATAATAAACAGTTATGCCGCTGTGGCGGAATTGGCAGACGCACTTGACTCAAAATCAAGCGGAGCAATCCGTGCCGGTTCGAGTCCGGCCAGCGGCATTATCATCAAGAACCTGACGGAGCGATCTGTCAGGTTTTTTATTATATATAAACAATACGAAAGGAATGAAAAAAATGGAAAAAGACAAAAGCTTTTTAGGCACTGAACCTGTCGGAAAGCTGCTTCTGCGTCTTGCCCTTCCTACAGTAGCCGCACAGCTAATCAATATGCTCTACAATATCGTAGACCGTATCTACATAGGCCACATTTCCGAAAGCGGTGCCCTGGCCCTGACTGGCGTAGGCGTGTGCATGCCCCTGATCATGGTGGTATCTGCTTTCGCTGCTCTTGTCGGCAACGGCGGTGCTCCAAGAGCCAGCATTTTTATGGGAAAGAATGACACAGATAAAGCAGAACGTACTCTTGGAAACTGTTTTTCCATGCAGATCATAATTTCAGTGATCCTGACCCTGATCCTGCTTCTTGGAAACCGCAGCTTTCTTCTGGCTTTCGGCGCAAGTGCCAATACCATTGATTTTGCTGTAGGCTACATGAACATTTATGCCATCGGAACGATTTTTGTGCAGCTGACACTTGGAATGAACAACTTTATCACTGCCCAGGGCTTTGCAAAAACAGGAATGCTCTCCGTTCTCATCGGCGCAGTGGCCAACATCATCCTGGACCCTGTGTTCATCTTCGGCTTCCACATGGGTGTCCGCGGTGCTGCTCTTGCAACTGTGATCTCCCAGGCACTTTCCTGTATCTGGGTGCTTTCTTTCCTTTTTGGAAAAAAGACTTTTCTCCGTCTTCGAAGAAGTACCATAAGACTGAAAGCCGAGATCCTTCTGCCATGTATGGCCCTTGGTTCTTCCCTTTTTGTGATGCAGCTCAGTGAAAGCGTTATCTCTGTCTGCTACAATTCTTCTCTTCTGAAATATGGCGGAGATATTGCTGTCGGAGCTATGACGATCCTTACCAGTGTTATGCAGTTTGCCATGCTTCCCCTTCAGGGACTGGGACAGGGCGCACAGCCGATCATCAGCTATAATTACGGTGCACGCAATGAGAAACGTGTCCGTTCCACCTTTAAGCTTCTGATGAAAACAAGCGTTGCTTATTCTGTGATCCTGTGGATGATCATCATGATCTTCCCTCAGATCTTCGCCGGAATGTTCACCTCAGACAGTACGCTGCTTGCTTTTACAAAAACAGTTCTCCGCATCTACATGGCTGTAGTATTTATGTTCGGAGTCCAGATCGCATGTCAGATGACTTTCATCTCTCTTGGCAGGGCAAAAGACTCCATTATCGTGGCCATTGTCCGCAAATTTGTGCTGGTCATCCCACTGATCTATATTCTGCCCCATATTTTCCGCGGCAATCAGACAAATGCCGTTTATATGGCAGAACCTGTGGCTGATATCCTGGCAGTTACTTTTACTGCGATCCTGTTCTCTTTCGAGTTCCGGAAAGCACTGGCGGAAATGTCCTGCAGCCAGAACTCATAAATATTTTGTATATAAAAAAGGCCGTCCACGCGTAATTAGCCACATGCGCAGACGGTCTTTTTCATATTTTCATATCGTATAAATATATTTTATTTCAGCTCATCCTCATCCTGGAGAAGTTTCTCAAAAACAGGGAAGCAGTCAAATGTTGCAAAATAATCTCTTGGAGTCTCAGCACGGCGGATCATCTCAAAGCTTCCATCCTCATGAAGAAGGATCTCAGCAGATTTCAGTTTACCATTGTAGTTGTATCCCATTGCAAAACCATGTGCACCTGCGTCATGGATCACAAGAAGGTCTCCCATATCGATCTTCGGAAGCATACGGTCAATGGCAAATTTATCATTATTCTCGCAGAGGGATCCTGTTACATCATATTTATGGTCGCATGGCTCGTTCTCCTTGCCCATAACTGTGATATGATGATAAGCTCCGTACATAGCCGGACGCATCAGGTTTACTGCGCAGGCATCTACACCGATGTACTCTTTATGTGTATGTTTCTCATGGATCGCTTTTGTGACAAGGCAGCCGTATGGTCCCATCATGAAACGGCCAAGCTCTGTGTAAATAGCCACATCGCCCATTCCTTCTGGAACAAGTACCTCTTCATAAACCTTGCGGACACCCTCACCGATCACACGGATATCATTCGGCTCCTGATCCGGTTTATAAGGGATTCCGATTCCGCCGGAAAGGTTGATAAACTTAATATGTGCACCTGTCTCTTTCTGAAGTTTTACAGCAAGCTCAAACATTACTTTTGCAAGCATCGGATAATAATCGTTGGTTACGGTATTGCTGGCAAGGAATGCATGGATACCGAATTCTTTCGCTCCTTTTGATTTCAGGATACGGAAAGCATCAAAGATCTGCTCTGTGGTCATTCCGTATTTGGCATCTCCAGGGTTATCCATGATACCGTTGCTGATCTTGAATACTCCGCCTGGGTTGTAACGGCAGCTGATCACTTCCGGGATCTTTCCAAGGGCGCGCTCTACACTCTCAATGTGTGTAATATCATCAAGGTTGATGATACCGCCGATCTCATCTGCATATTTGAACTCTTTCTCCGGTGTATCGTTGGAGGAGAACATGATGTCGCCTTTTTTACAGCCTACAGCTTTGGCCATCATAAGCTCTGTCTCAGAGGAGCAGTCACAGCCACAGCCATACTCCCGGAGAACATCGATAAGGTACGGGTTCGGTGTTGCCTTTACTGCAAAAAACTCCTTGAAGCCCTTGTTCCATGCAAAAGCCTCTTTAAGAGCCTTTGCATTTTCTCGGATTCCCTTTTCGTCATAAAGATGAAAAGGTGTCGGATATTTTTCAGTAATCTCATTCAGTTTCTCAAGTGTCACAAATGGTACTTTTTTCATAATAACTGCATCTCCTGTTTTGTTCAATTGCTGCCCACCCTGTAAACAGCAGTCTTATTTTGCCTCGATCACGTGCATCATGTTTGTGACTGCACCCTGACCGTTTGTCATGTTCGTTGCAGGATCTCCTGCCGTAAATACAACAAGGTCTCCACTGTGGACCAGATGACGGCTGCGTACAACATTCATAGCCTGTGAAATAATATGGTCTGTTGTATCTCTCTCATATCCCTTCAGCGGTGTCACGCCCCAGATCAGCTGAAGCTTATGCTGGATCGTTGAATTCGGTGTGATCGCATAGATTGGAACCTTCGGACGGAAATTGGAAATCAGTCTTGCTGTATTTCCACTCATGGTAGGTGTCACGATCGCATCTGCCTTCAGATTCTTGGCAGTACGTACCGCTGCAAGACCTACCGCACTGGATATCTGCTCTCTTCCATCCATGGAACGGTGCTCGATAAATACCTTATAATCCAGATGTGGCTCTGTCATCTCTGCGATTTCTGCCATCATACGAAGTGCGTCAACCGGATATTTACCGGCTGCTGTTTCTCCGGAAAGCATAATCGCATCGGTTCCATCGTAAATTGCATTAGCAACATCCGCTACCTCCGCACGGGTCGGACGTGGATTACGGATCATGGAATCCAGCATCTGTGTGGCTGTGATAACCGGTGTATAATGCTCATTACACTTGCGGATGATCTCCTTCTGCACATGTGGCACCTGGCTTGCCGGAATTTCCACACCAAGATCACCACGAGCAACCATGATTCCATCAGAGACCTCAATAATAGAATCAATATTATCCACACCCTCTGCATTCTCGATTTTCGCAATGATACCGATGTCCTGTCCGCCATTTTCATCCAGAAGTGTTCTGATCTCCCGGATCACCTCTGCGGAACGGACGAAGGATGCTGCGATAAAATCAAATTTCTGTTCAATACCAAAAAGAATGTCGTTCTTATCCTGCTCCGTGATTCCCGGAAGATTTACTTTCACATAAGGAACATTAACGCCCTTCTTCTCTCCAAGTTCGCCGCCGTTTAAGATCTCACAGACAATATCTGTTTCTCTGATTTCCTTAACCTCCAGCTCAATCAGGCCGTCATCAATAAGGATGCGGTTTCCAGGTTTTACATCCTGATAAAGTGTCTCATAGGTAATAGAAACCTTCTTCTCATCTCCTTCAAAATCACCGATTCCAAGTATAAACTGTTCTCCTGACTCCAGTTTTACTTTCTGTCCGTCCTTTAAAAGTCTGGTACGGATCTCAGGTCCTTTTGTATCAAGAAGCATCGCGATGGGCATATCAAGCTCCTCACGAAGTTCTTTGATCATATCCACACGACCCTTCTGCTCCTCATGATCTCCATGGGAAAAGTTGAATCTGGCAATATCCATTCCATTCTCCATAAGAGCTTTCAGAGTCTCCCTGTTGTTGCTGGCAGGTCCAAGTGTACAGATGATCTTTGTTCTTTTCATAATTGAATATCCTCCCTCTTTTTT
Organism: Eggerthellaceae bacterium; assembly: GCA_963598855.1. Classification (GTDB taxonomy): domain Bacteria; phylum Bacillota; class Clostridia; order Lachnospirales; family Lachnospiraceae; genus Blautia_A. The sequence continues at coordinate 11,013 of CAVBVT010000059.1, read as the reverse complement.
ACGTTTTACTGTACGTGTTTGTGCGTAAATAAATGATCCTGGCAATATTCATAATTTCCCTTGCACTTTGAGCAGAAGCGGAACTCTAGATTCGGATCATCCTTCTCAGTACGGCCGCAGATCGCACATTTATGTTTGGCGATCCCATCGGAGCCATAGCCCGTTCTGGACGGAGCCATAGCTTTTTTAAACTGCTGCTTCCTCCGGATCTCCTTCGGATTGTAGCGGTTCATATCCTTGGTACTGAAATAAAAGATCACAAAATTTAAAAGCGATGCCACGATTGGCACAACGCCCACCCAAAGTCCTGCTCTAAGATAGGATACGATATCCCATGCAATAAGAAGTCCGTATATAAATGCCATCCATTTCATCTTGATCGGAATGACAAACATAAGCAAAAGTTCCAGATCCGGATATGTGACTGCATAAGCCAGAAAAATGGAAAGACTGATGTAATAGGTGGTAAAAATACTGCCGCCAAGAGAATACATGATTCCATTCATTGTCACATAGCCACCAGTAAACACATGCAGAAGAACTGCCGCGATCACAGTGAACAAAAGTCCTGAAAAAATATACAAAGTATACCGGAATGTTCCCCAGGTACGCTCCAGTGAAGTACCGATCGGATAATAAAAGAAAAAGATTGCAAGAAGGAACATCACAAGATTACCGGTTCCTCCCACGCTGGAAGGCGGATAGATCACCCATGTCACAAGCCTCCAGATCTGTCCTTTCATTACCATGGACATATCAAGGCTCAGCATATCCAGCACTCCCGGAGCAAACATAGCCAGAAAATATCCCAGCACATAGCATCCGATAATGTAAACTGTCAGATTTGGGATCCCGAATCTTCCAAACTTACGTTCCAGTTTGTTGATAAATTTCATTAAAATCTCCTTTCAGAAAACTTTCGGAAAATCAGAAAAACCGCTTCTTTGAAAGAATGATCGCTGCCACAACACTGATCGCCACAGAAAACAGGATAATGATCAGAAAGCCCCATGGACTCTGGGACAGCGGCATGCCGGAACCGGCCACGTTCATTCCGTAGGCACTGAACACGATAGTTGGAATACTCATAACAATGGTAATGATCGCCAGCACTTTCATGACGATATTCATATTATTGGAAATGATCGATGCAAAAGCATCCATAGTTCCGTTCAGGATTCCGCTGTACACATTGGCCATTTCGATCGCCTGTTTGTTCTCAGTGATGACATCCTCCAGAAGATCTGTGTCCTCCGGATACTTCTTGATGCTGTCTATCTTCAGAAGCTTCTCCAGCACAACCTCGTTGGACCGGAGGGACGTGATAAAGTAAGTCAGGGATTTCTGCAGCTCCAAAAGCTCGATCAGCTCTTCATTCCTTGTGGAAAGATGCAGTTTCTCTTCCACCTGCTCACTTTTCTTGTCGATGATACGCAGATAACGCAGGTACATACTTGCATTTCTGTAAAGGATCTGGAAGATAAAACGTGTCTTCATATAGGTAAAAAAGCCGCGGACTCTTCCCTCCATAAATCTGGTCAGGACCGGTGTGTCCTCCAGACAGATGGTAATGATCATAGATCCTGTGACAATGATACCAAGAGGAATGGTTCCATACCAGTCCTTATCATTACGTTCCTCGATCATAGGAACATCTACCAGGATCAATGTGTAATTATCCTCAACTTCGATACGTGACCGTTCTTCCTCATCCAAAGGGGATCGCAGATCGTCAACCTCTATATCAAACTTCTCGGAAAATTCAAAAATCTCTGTTGCCGTCGGATTCGTCAACGCAATCCAGCAGCCTTCCTCCGGTTCCTGTATCTGGTGGATGGCTCCGTCTATTGTCTTGTAAATCCTTACCACGATTCCCACTTCCCTTCTTTTGCTTTACTTTTGCCAGGGCAAAATTCATTTTTATTATAAATAGTCAAAATAGCTTTGTCAATTCATACATTTTCATTTTAAAAAAGCTTTTTTATAATTTCACAGAATCTTTACGTAAGCAATCTCCTCTTCTTTACATTTTTTCCTGCTTCCTATATAATGATTCCAGAATTCCAACGAAAGGAAGTTATACAAATGAGTCAGTCATCATTCGGAAAAAAATTCGTAGTTACCACCTGGGGCGAATCTCATGGCAAGGCTATCGGTGCAGTTCTTGACGGCTGCCCGGCAGGCCTTTCTCTCTGCGAGGAAGATATCCAGGTGTTCCTTGACCGCAGAAAACCAGGTCAGAGCCGCTATACAACAGCACGTAAAGAAGGTGATCTGGTAGAGATCCTCTCCGGTGTCTTCGAGGGAAAAACTACCGGAACTCCGATCTCCCTTCTCATCCGCAACACAGACCAGCGTTCCAGAGATTATGGAAATATTGCTTATTCCTACCGTCCCGGACATGCTGATTATACGTTTGACCAGAAATACGGATTCCGCGATTACCGCGGCGGCGGACGTTCCTCCGGAAGAGAGACCGCCGGACGTGTGGCAGCCGGTGCGATCGCCATCAAGATTCTTAATGAACTTGGCATTACTTTTACCACTTATGCGAAATCCATCGGACCTGTGGAGATCCAGTCTTTTTCAGAAGACGAGATCAAAAACAATGCCCTTTGCATGCCGGACGCGGACGCAGCAGAGAAAGCTTCTGCCTATCTTGAAGAATGTCTTAAGAATCAGGACAGCGCAGGCGGCGTGATCGAATGCCGGATCAAAAATGTTCCTGCTGGCCTTGGTGATACTGTTTTTGATAAACTGGACGCAACTCTTGCTCATGCGATCATGTCCATCGGTGCTGTAAAAGCTGTGGAGATCGGTGACGGAGTTCAGGTAACACACCTTACGGGTTCCGCTGACAACGATGGTTTTTCCCAGAAAGACGGCATCATTACCAAGACTTCCAACCATGCAGGAGGTATCATGGGCGGTATGAGTGACGGAAGTGATATTATCCTTCGTGCCCACATCAAGCCTACCCCTTCTATCAGCCAGCCTCAGTCCACTGTCACCAGTGAGGGCGAGAATCTGGAACTTGAGATCAAGGGTCGCCACGATCCTGTGATCGTACCTCGTGCAGTAGTTGTTGTGGAGGCTATGGCAGCACTTACGATCACAGACGCGCTCTTTAACAACATGAGCGCACGCATGGACCGTATCCATGAATTTTATCACAGATAAAAAACATCAAACAACAAAAAACAGACTCAGAACCAGCTGTCTTACCACTCGTCCCTGAGTCTGTTTTATTTCGTTATATCTTATACTATTTTTATTCTTCAGCGGAAGCTGACGGATCTGCTGGATCTTCCCATTCATCCGGTACTGGCCAGATATGGATACAGTTCGGTGTCTCGATCTTTCTTGGTTTCTCGTTCATCATGATAATATTCTTCTCATAATCAACAGTGAAAACTGTAATGCTGTTGCTTCCGTGGTTGGCAATGGCAATGTGCTTGTTATCCGGGAAAATCATCAGGTCTTTCGGATAATCGCCGCTGATCGGAAGTGTGAATTTCTTTGTCAGAAGGCCTGTCTCCTGGTCTACTGCATACATAGTAACAGTATTCTCACCTGCTGTTGTGCAGAAAAGATACTTGCCGTCTGCAGACAGAGAAATACCGGATGCAGCATTATGAAGGGCATCGTTGGCATCCTCTTTTCCAAGAGTAGTGATGCTCTGAAGAAGCTCAAATTCCGGGTTCTTGCCGCTTCCGTCATAGCTGTATACTTTAACTTCATTACTCAGCTCAAAAAGAAGATATGCAAATCTTCCGTCATCACTGAAACGGATGATACGCGGGCCGCTCTCTCTCGGGCAGCGAAGGATATCAACAAGCTCCAGTTTATCTTTCTTCTTGTTGATGCGGTATATCTTCACCTGATCAATACCGTTATCTACTGCACAGAGATATTTGTTATCCGGTGTCGGGCGGACACAGTTTACATGCGGACGGAAGTTACGTTCCGCCACACTTCCAAGTCCTTTATGGAAAACACCATCCATAACGCTTCCAAGACGTCCGTCTTTATGTGTATGTACAACCGTTACCTTTCCATCGTGATAACCGGCTACATAAAGATATCTTCCATCTACGTCTGTTGCAAGATAGCATCCTCTCATTCCGTTGATATCAACACTGTTGATACGGGAAAGATCACCATTCTTATCTCTGCGGAATACGGCTACACCCTCATCCTCGATGGAGTACAGATATTTGCCGTTCTTGGAAACTGCCAGGTGAGAAGCATTGCTGACTTCTACCTCACTGCGCTCTGTAAGTGTTCCGTTCTCTACATCTACGTCGTATACCTGAATTCCTTTACTGGTTCCATGGGTATATGTTCCCACGTAAGCCACGTACTTCTTTTTTCCCATAAGCTCTGGCCTCCTGCTTTCACATTCGCTGCGTATTTTTATGTTTATTTTATCACAAAGTTTTTATAAGAACAAGTTTCCCGGTGGCAATCTTTGTGCAAATTCTTATGCAAAGCATACTTTCGCACTTCCAAAAACACTGTTTTCTTTACAGATCTCCCAGTGCACCGCGCATTGCATCCAGAGTTTCATCAATAACCTCGTCTGTATGTGCAGCGGAAAGGAACATTGCCTCAAACTGTGATGGAGCAAGATGAATGCCTCGTTTCAGCATGCCTTTGAAATATTTTGCAAAAAGATCAAGGTCAGAAGTTTTTGCAGAAACGTAGTCTTCTACTCCCTGATCTGTGAAGAAGATACTTGCCAAGGAAGAATCGTAATTTACCTGGTATGGAAGACCTTTCTCCTCAACGATCTTTTTCAGGCCGCCATAAAGCTTCTCGCCTTTTGCTTTCAGATCTTTGTAAATTTCCTGATGCTCATAGAGGTATTTCAGCTGTGTAAATCCTGCTGCCATGGCAACCGGGTTTCCGCTTAAAGTTCCTGCCTGATATACAGGACCGCATGGAGAAATAAGATCCATGATCTCTTTACGTCCGCCGTAAGCACCTACAGGCATGCCTGCGCCGATGATCTTTCCATAAGTTACAATGTCTGGGCGGATGCCAAAGTATTCTGCCGCACCGCCGAAAGCAAGACGGAATCCTGTAATAACCTCATCAAAGATCAGAAGGCAGTTATGCTCATCACAGAGCTCACGAAGTCTCTTGAGGAACCCTGGTTTCGGAGGAACAACACCCATGTTGGCTCCTACAGCTTCCACGATCACTGCCGCCACATTTCCTTCTTCCTGTTTGAGAAGTGCTTCCACGCTGGCTGCATCATTGTAAGTCGCTGTCATGGTATCCTGGGTACATCCCTTCGGAACGCCGGCACTGTCAGGAATTCCGCTTGCCATTACACCGGAACCGGCACTTACCAGAAGGCAGTCACTGTGGCCATGGTAGCATCCTGCAAATTTGATGATCTTATCTTTTCCAGTGAAGCCTCTTGCCGCACGGATAGCACTCATAACAGCCTCTGTTCCTGAGTTTACCATACGGATCATGTCCACATGAGGAACGTGCTCACAGATAAACTCTGCAATCTCCACCTCAATGCCTGTAGCACATCCGAAACTTAAGCCATTCTCGCAGGCTTTGATCACGCTCTCGCGGATCTCCGGAAAATTGTGTCCCAGGATCATCGGACCCCAGGAATCAATGTAATCCACATAACGATTGCCATCTACATCGTAGATATAGCATTTATCTGCTTTTTCAATAAAACGAGGTGCCTCGCCAATAGCTCCGTAAGATCTTACCGGGCTGTTTACGCCGCCCGGGATCCTTTTTACTGCACGCTCAAATAACTGTTCTGATCTTGTCATCAGCCGATTCTCCCTTCATCCATAAGTCTCGCCAAAAGTTCTGCATAATAAGTAAGATAAACCTGTGCTCCGGAACGGAATGCTCCGGTAGCCATCTCGCCCACGATCCTCTCCTCATCGATCCATCCATTTGCTGCGGCAGCTTTTACCATTGCATACTCACCACTTACGCTGTACGCTGCAACTGGTACGTTTGTTGCCTGTTTTACCTGCCAGATCATATCCTGGTATGCAAGAGCTGGTTTTACCATAATGATATCTGCGCCCTCATCCACATCTGCAAGTGCCTCTTTCAGACCTTCTCTGCTATTGTGCGGATCCATCTGGTAGCTCTTTCTGTCGCCAAAAGACGGAGCAGAATCTGCTGCTTCACGGAACGGGCCGTAAAATGCAGAAGCATATTTTACAGCATAGGACATGATCGGTGTTGTGTAATGTCCTGCTTTATCCAGGCATTCTCTGATCGCTGCTACACGGCCATCCATCATATCAGATGGAGCTACCATATCTGCTCCTGCCTCTACATGGGAAAGAGCTGTTTTTGCAAGAAGATCCAGAGTCTTGTCGTTATCTACATCATGACCGCAGAGAACGCCGCAGTGGCCATGGGAAGTATACTCGCACATACACACATCTGTTACATAATAAAGCTCCGGAAATTTCTCTTTTGCAACATGAAGTGCTCTCTGTACGATTCCTTCCGGATCGTATGCGCCGCTTCCTACTTCATCCTTGTGATCCGGAATACCGAAAAGCATAACACTTCCGACACCTGCTTTTGCAAGCTGCTCCAGCTTATATGGGAGACGATCCAGGCTGTAGCGGTACTGTCCTGTCATGGACGGGATCTCTTCTTCCTTATTCTCGCCTTCCATTACGAACATCGGATACATAAGAGAAGATTTATCCATTCTTGTCTCACGTACCATCTTGCGAAGATACTCTCCGTTTCTTAATCTTCTTGGTCTTTTTGTCAGTTCCATGATCATTCGCTCCTTTTCATATCCTCCACCAGTTTGACAAGATTGTCAATGGTGGCTTTTTCTGCCATATATGCTTTCATCCCAAAACTCTCTGCAGCTGCTTTGGTCTGTTTTCCGATGCAGGCTGCTTTGACTTTTGAATAATCCAGTCCTTTTGTTCCTTCCACAAAACCTTTCACTGTGGAAGCACTTGTAAATACTGCGCAGCTGATCTCACCGTTCTCAAATTCCTTCTTCTCATCAATAAGCTGGCTTGCCTCATAAACGGTCTGATAAGTCGGAATATCTGAAACAAGCGCACCTGCCTCTGTAAGAAATGCAGTAAGTTTCTCATTTCCTTTTTCTGCACGGGGGATCAGGATCTTCTCTCCTCCGGAAAGGATCTCTGCGAGTTCTTTTCCCAAAGTGTCGCCATCATATACAGACGGCACGAAATCTGCAAGAAGGTTCATCTCTTTCAGAGCTTTTTTTGTTCCCTCTCCGATCACTGCCAGACGGATATTTCCCATAGCACGGATATCCTTTCCATAACGGATCAGCTCTTCAAAGAATACCCTTACTCCTGTAGGGCTTGTAAATACCAGCCACTGATATGTTTCAAGCTTCGCAAAAGCCTCGTGGAGCAGCTTCTGATCCTCCATCGGCACAGTGCGGATAGCCGGAAGTTCCAGTACCTCGGCACCTTTTTCACGAAGTTTATCTGCAGTTCTGGAAACCAGTTCCTTCGGTCTTGTCACAAGAACTTTCCAGCCTGCAAGAGGCAGTTCCTCATACCAGCCAAATTTTTCAGCCAGTGTGCAGACCTTGCCCACAACAATGATAGCCGGTGTCTCGATTCCCTGTCGCTTCACTTCTTCTTCCAGAGTAGAAACAGTTGCCACGATACGCTTCTGACCTGCTGTAGTTCCCTTCTGAAGGATCGCTGCCGGCATATCTTTATCCATTCCTGCATTCATAAGTCCTGCACAGATATCCGGAAGTGCGGACACACCCATCAGAAATACCAGAGTACCTTTTGTGTCAACAAGAGCACGGAAATCAATGTCGTATTCTTTTCCTGCGCGCTTATGTCCTGTGATGATGTGCACAGAAGAACAGAAATCTCTGTGTGTCACCGGAATTCCGTTGTATGCAGGAACTGCGATGGAAGAAGTTACTCCCGGAACCACTTCATAAGGGATTCCGTTCTCTTCAAGAAGTTCCAGCTCCTCACCGCCTCTTCCAAAAAGAAAAGGATCTCCGCCTTTAAGGCGTACTACACGGTATCCTTTCTGCGCCTCCTCAAGAAGCACCTGATTGATATTCTCCTGGCGCATGATGTGATGGCTGGCACGTTTTCCCACGTTGATCAGCTTCACCCCTGCCGGAATCCTGGACAGTACACCCTGTCCTACAAGACTGTCGTAGACAACCACATCTGCCAGCTCCAGAACTTTAAGACCTTTTAATGTAAAAAGACCGATATCGCCAGGGCCTGCGCCTACCAGCCAAACTTTTCCTGTTTTCATTCTTTATTTTCTCCTTTTTCCCGAAGAGTTTCTGCCAGCTCTCTGCCAAGTTTCTCTGCATCCTTTTTCTGGCCAAGCAGAGTTCCTGTTACATAGGAACCGTCTTTTTCATTGTAATAAAGGCCGCGGAGATAGATCTCTTCCCCATAAACTTCCGCATGAGCTGCCACAGGTGAGGAACATCCGCCGTCCAGAAGCTTCACAAAGGCCCTCTCCGCACTTCCTGCTGCCCAGGCATCTGCATCACAATAACCATCAAGGAATCCGTAGTCTTCACCTTTACGGCCCTGCACAGCAAGGATTCCCTGACCTGCTGCCGGAATGATCTCATCAGCTGTAAAATACCGGTTGATACGGCTCTCAAGTCCCAGTCTTTTCAAACCTGCTGCAGCCAGGATCAGGCCGCTGTACTGACCTTCATCAAGCTTACGCAGTCTTGTCTGGAGATTACCTCGGATACTCTTCACTTCCATATCCGGATAAATTTTCTTCAACTGAAGAGTTCGTCTTAAACTGGAGCAGCCAAGCGGTTTATTCTTGTCTAACTCTGTAACTCCCTCCGGAAGTACCAGCACATCTCTCGGGTCTTCTCTTCTTGAAAATGCCAAAAGCGGAAGCTCTTCCGGTACTTCCATTGGCATATCCTTAAGGCTATGGACAGAAAGGATGCTTCTTCCATCCATCAGTGCCTTGTCCAGTTCTTTTACAAAGAGACCTTTTCCCCCTACTTTATCCAGGGTACGGTCAAGGATGATATCTCCGGTGGTCTTCATGGTAAGGATCTCCACTTCAAGTTCCGGGTTCTTCTCTTCTATGTAGTCACGGACCATTTCGCTCTGGAGCACTGCAAGCTTGCTCTCTCTGCTGCCGATCACGATCTTATTCTTCGTCTTCATCGTCCTGCTCCTCTAATACTTTTTCCAGTGATTTCTGGATCTCTTCCCGTATGCGCTTCGCCTTCGCATGGTCAAGGCCGCTGGCTGTAACACCTACGACCATCTCATCCCGCATATAAATACCCGGGAAATAAAAATCACAGGCTTCTCTGTCGGAGGCTACATTCACATAAATGCCCTCCTCACGACAGACACGGTGGATCTCATCGTTTAATTTCCAGTCATTGGTCGCTGCGATCACCATATATGCCATGGCAAAATCAGAACGTTTCACAGGCCGGTTATGTAAGGTTATCGTTCCTGCCTTTCCAAGATCCATCAGTTCCTGTGTAACTTTCGGTGCCACTACGGTAATATTTCTTGTAAATTTCAGAAGTGTCCTCACTCTTCTCGTAGCGATCTTGCCGCCTCCTGTCACAACGATATTCTTATCTGACAGGTCTATAAACATGGGGAAATAAGGTTTATTCTTCATAAAGTTTCTCCAGTCCTTCCACGCATTCCAGAAAAGCATCCTGGTTCAGGCTGTCCCTGAGTCCGAAGATCAGCTTATTCACAACTTTTCCGGCTGCAGTATCCACTGCTTTTTTTAATTTTTCTCTGTCTGAGTCTTCCATCGGAGTCTTACGGAAAATCTTCTCGATCCTTAAATTCAAGTCTTCTACTGCATCTGATTTGATCTCCTGGATACGCGGAATAATATCCCGTCCGTCCAGCCACTGGAAAAATTCATCCATCTGTGCCTTCACGATCGCACCGGCTGCCTCCAGATTGTCTGCAAGCTCCTTCGGTGTCTCACTGGCACGGAAACTGTCCATATCATAAAGTGTCAGATTCTCTTTCTTTCCGATCTCCGGGTCAATATCTCTTGGCACAGCCAGATCGATCAGTATCATAGGCCGCTCCAGCCGCACATCCTCAAACAGCTCTTCTGTCAGTGTATAGTTCGGGCTCGCCGTTGCACTGACCACCAGATCACATTCCGGCAGATAATCCATTCTCTCGCCGTAATTGATCCTGCTGCATCCAACCGGGATATTTACCACACCGCTTCTGTACTGACGGATGGTAACTGTTACATCTGCTCCTGCTTCTCTTAATGTCTGTGCAGCCATCTTACCCATCTCACCGTTTCCGATCACCATACAGACCTTATTGCGGATGTGATATCCGCCTTCTTCCAGAAAACGGATAGCCTGATGAATCACAGAAGGATTTCCATGGGAAAAAGGAACCTCCGTCTTGATCTTCTTGCCAACTGTGACAGCCATACGGAAAAGCACCTCCAGAACACTGTCTGTGGTAAACTCATCCCTTGCGAAGCTTAAGGCGTCTTTTACCTGAGTAAGGATCTGATCCTCTCCCAGGATCTGTGATTTCAGTCCGCTGGTCAGATAAAACAGATGCTCTACTGCCTCTTCGTTCTCCCTGCTGATAAAATACTTCCTGTATTCTTCTCCCTGCACGCCTTTCAGTGAACAAAGCCTCTGATACAGTTCCGGTTTCTCATCGTCATCTGTGCTTACCCACAACTCCAGACGGTTGCAGGTTGACAGAATAATACACCCACAGATCCCTGGCTCTTTATGAAGCTGCTGCAGTGCCTCTCCGGTATTTTTCCGGGTAAAGGCAAAAAGAGCTCTGATATCCACAGGTGCCATGTTGTGGTCAATTCCAAGCATGAATATACTCATGTCGTATGTTTCTCCTTTGTTTCTATAATAAATCCAGCAAAATTTATGTCTCTTCTGCCGAAATTCCGTTCTTTCACACGTATATTCCTGTACATTTCGCATATTTTCTCAGTCTTATATAATGA
>CAVBVT010000058.1:0-17641 GCA_963598855.1 Eggerthellaceae bacterium | reverse complement strand
CTTTCAGCACATAATCTTTGATTTCCTGATAGGTTGCTTTCAACTCAGCACTGGTAGCATCCAGCTCGTCCAGATCTAAGTCGATCTCTATCGTGTCATCCGGCTTCTGTTGGGACAAAAGAACTACCGTCTCCACATGAACCCCCTGGCAAAACTGATCCACTGCACAGGCGTTGGTCATCTGATATCCCGCTTCGTAAAATGCCGGCAAATCTCGTACCAGGCTTGTAACCTTGCAGGAAATATATACGATCTGGTCTACTCCGTAAGCCAGGATCTTCGGAAGGGCTTTTGGATGGACACCGTCTCTGGGCGGATCCAGGATGATCATGTCCGGTTTCTCAGGCACTTCATCCAGAACTTTCAGCACATCCCCGGCTATAAAACGGCAGTTGCTGATACCATTAAGTGCAGCGTTTTCTCTGGCTGCTTTTACCGCATCTTCTACGATTTCCACACCGATCACCTCACTGGCAACGGAAGCTGCAAGCTGGGCGATGGTACCTGTTCCGCTGTAAAGGTCAAACACTACCTTGTCTCTGGTATCTCCTACATATTCCCGCACCTTAGAATAAAGGATCTCTGCAGCTAGGGAATTTGGCTGGAAGAAGGAAAAGGTACTGATCTTAAATTTCAGCCTAAAAAGTTCTTCATAGAAATAATCCTTTCCATAAAGGATCTTCGTCTCATCACTCTGTACCACATCGGATAAAGAATCATTTAAAATGTGCATGATTCCCACGATCCTGCCTTCCAGCGGAAGTGCAAGAAGCTGTTCTTTCAAAGGCTCCAGATCATACTCTTCCTGTGTGGTAGTCACCACATGTACCAGGATCTCACCGCTCGTCACACCTCTTCGGATGAGAAGATGGCGGAGATATCCTACATGCTGAAGCTTTTTATAAAAGCTGGCATTTCGTTCCAGGAAAAACTCCCGCACACAGACAAGGATCTTCGTCATATCCGGATGCACCAGTTTACAGTCATCTGTATTTAAGATGTCATAAGTGCTTCCTTTCTTGTGAAGTCCAAGAGATAACGGTCCATCTTTATACTCATCCCCAAAAGAAAACTCCATCTTGTTCCTGTAGCCAAACTCGATCGGACTGCCATAGATTCCATCCCAGTGATATAAGTTATCTGTGTTCGCAGCTTCTTCTATCTCATCACTGCTCTTCCCGATCTTAGCCAGGCTTTCTTTTACTGCTCCATCCAGCAGTTCCCTTACCTGACGCTCTTTCATCTCTTTCTGGGCTTCGTAACCCATTGTCTGGTACATGCAGCCGCCGCAGGCCGGAAACTCCTGACAGGCCGGTTCTCTTGTCTCCAGCGGAGATTTCTCCAGAACTTCTAAGAGCCGTCCCTCTGCACGGCCGGAACGCTTCTTATTGATCATGAAGCGAACCTTCTGACCCGGGATTCCATTTTTTACAATGACTTTCTGGTCATCCACCCATACAAAACCCTTATTTGGGAATTCCACTTTTTCTATAATACCTTCGTAAATTTCACCTTTTTTCATAAATCCTCTTTCTGTTATATATCCCACGGATATTTTATTTCCGTCGTGTAAACCCTGTTAAAGCGGACATTCGCAATCCGCTTCGCTACTTGCTCATGAACGCAGTCGCTTCGCGACCTGCGTTCAAAAATCAAGCCCCGGTATCGCGCCGGGGCTTCAATTACTCACGTTTCTTATTGCTGCGCCTGAAAACGCATCCTGAGAAAAGTTCTGTCCTTACTCTTCCTCATCCTCAAAATAATCATCGAAATCATCATCAAAATCTTCTTCGAAATCTTCCAGATAATCCGGAGCGAAGAAACGGTATACTGCAAATGCAATACCTGCAACAGCTGCAACTGCACCGATGATCGCCAGTACCCAAAGGACTGTGTTCTTGTCTTTCTCTTCTTCTTTCTTCTTCAGTGTTGCAAGCAGTTCTTCAAGTTTTGTTGTATTGAAATTCATAACACTGCACCATCCTTTCTTTCTGTTCGGCTGTACTGTCTGACAGCAAACCCGCAGTACAGTGGAAACACCGTACCAAATCTTTTTAAGTGTTCTTATTATACCACCATACATCCAATTTTACCATAATTTACGCAAATTTTCACAATCCAAATTCAGTCAGATCATTACTGTTCACTCCGTGACCAGCAATGTCAGATCTTCTTCAGCTTCGCAAAACCTGCGAACATCTTCTTTACGCCGACTTTATCGAAGTCTACCGTAACCTCGTAATCTCTTCCGCCTTCGGTAATATTTTTCACGATACCAACGCCGAATTTCACATGGCGTACCGTATCTCCCACGCCGTAGTCCAGGCTGGCCGCCTTGGTAACTGTAAAATCCTTCTTCTGCAGGCTGCTTTTTGCCTGGAAATTCATTTTCATCTGAGCATAGGCACTCTTCGGTGACATGATGTTCTCTACCTGGGGCTTCTTTTCCTGAATGGTATGTCCCAGATCTACCAGCTCCCGCGGCACCTCCCGTACAAAACGGGATACTTTATTATACTGTGTCTCACCGCGGATCATACGCTGTCTTGCACAGGTAAGGGTCAGATTCTTCATGGCTCTTGTGATTCCCACATAACAGAGTCTTCTCTCTTCCTCAATGTCAGAAGGATCTCCTGACCAGATAGACGCATATCCAGGGAAAACTCCATCCTCCATTCCCACCATAAATACATTTGGGAATTCCAGACCCTTGGCGCTGTGAAGCGTCATAAGAAGCACATAATCCTGATCCGGGTCAACAGAATCAATATCAGCCACCAGAGCGATCTCCTCCAGAAAAGCGGAAAGTGTAGCCGGCTGTCCAAACTCTTCCATAGCTTCCTGGAAAGATTCTGTCTTGGAGATCAGCTCATCGATGTTCTCGATCCTTACCTGAGCTTCTTCTGTTTTCTCAGCCTCCAGCTCTTTCACATAACCGGTAAGCTCGATCACCTCTTCCAGAAGCTCACGGACTGTATAAGCTTCTGCCTTGCTCTTAAGCCCCTGGATAAAGGAAACAAAATCATTGATCTTTCCTGCAGCACGGCCAATGGACGGCACTTCCTCCACAACGCGGAGCGCATCATAGAAACTTAAGTTCATATTGTCTGCATAATCCTGGACACGGCCGATGCTGGTAGCTCCGATCCCCCGCTTCGGCACATTTAAGATCCTGCGCACTGCAAGGTCATCACTTGCATTATCGATGGTTTTAAGGTAGCTTAAAAGATCCTTGATCTCCTTGCGCGCATAGAAATTAACCCCGCCAACGATCTTGTAAGGAACATTCGCCAGGAGGAATTTTTCCTCAAAAAGACGTGACTGGGCATTGGTTCTGTAAAGTACTGCACAGTCCTTATACTGGAATCTGCCATTCCTGCGTCCTTGCATGATCTCGCCGGTTACATACTCAGCTTCCTCGAAACCATTGTTAAACTGACGGAAATGAACTTTATCTCCCTCTTCGTTCTCTGTCCAGAGAGTTTTTTCCTTACGCTCTGTGTTGTGGACGATCACCTCATTGGCTGCATTCAGGATATTCTGAGTAGAACGGTAATTCTGCTCCAGACGCACCACCTTGGCTTCTGGAAAAACCTTCTCAAAGCCCAGAATATTCCCGATATTGGCTCCGCGGAAACGGTAAATGGACTGGTCATCATCACCGACAACGCAGAGATTCTTGTATTTCTCAGCAAGAAGGCTTACAAATTTAAACTGTGCTGTGTTGGTATCCTGATACTCATCTACCATAATATAGCGGAAACGTTCCTGATAATAATCCAGAATGTCCGGATTGTGCTGAAAAAGCTCCACGGTCTTCACGATCAGATCATCAAAATCCAGGGCATTGTTTCCGCGAAGAATGGACTGATACTCCTTGTACATTCCTGCGATCTTTCTGGCATCCGGGTCGCTTCCTGCATTCAGCTCCATCTCCTCCGGGGTGATCAGCTCATCTTTGGCATGGGAGATCTCTCCAAGAACAGCTCGCTCTTTATAGATCTTCGTATTGATATTGAACTTCCGGAAGATCTCCTTCATGACAGTCTTCTGGTCGTCTGTATCATAGATCGTAAAATTACTGCTGAATCCAAGCACCTCGATATGTCTGCGGAGGATCCTCACGCACGCTGAGTGAAAAGTGGAAACCCAGACGCTCTCCGCGCCCATTCCTGCGATCTTGTTCACACGCTCACGCATCTCACTGGCAGCCTTGTTGGTAAAAGTGATGGCCAGGATATTCCATGGATTGACCTCTTTTTCTTCCATTAAATAGGCGATCCTGTGGGTCAGCACTCTTGTCTTGCCGGAACCTGCTCCTGCCAGGATGAGAAGCGGTCCCTCTGTATGTACGGCAGCTTCCCGCTGCATGGGATTTAATGTATCCAAAGCTTCATGTATACTCATTTTAATCTCCATTTCTTTTTCCATATGAACAGTATCTATATACTATCATGACTTTTCCCCATGGTAAACCCACAACATCAAATTCCTTTTTTCCAGAAAAAAGTTTCTTTACAAGTAGTATTTAAAACTATATAATAGGGAGCAGAGGTGATAATGTGATGACAAGCAATGAAAAAGAGATGATGAGCAGCATTTTTGCAAAAATTGCTGAACTTGATTATATAAAACCTGATGAGATCCCGAATATCGACCTGTACATGGATCAGGTGACAACTTTTATGGAAGAGAATCTTGCTTCCACCAAGCGTCATGAGGACGACAAGATCCTGACCAAGACCATGATCAATAATTACGCGAAGAACAAGCTTCTCCCGCCCCCTGAGAAGAAGCGTTATTCCCGTGAACATCTGCTGATGTTGATCTTTATCTACTATTTTAAAAATATTCTTTCCATCAGCGACATCCAGACTCTTCTCGGACCGATCACGGAGAAATATTTCAAATCCATGACAGAGAAGGACATGACTTATATCTACCAGGAAGTTTTCAGCATGGAGCAGACACAGATCCGCTATCTGGAAAAAGATCTCATGCGCCGTTTCAAGAGTGCAGGGGAGATCTTCGAAGATGCCGATCCGGAAGACAGGGAATTCCTTCATCAGTTCTCCTTCATCTGCCTTTTAAGTTTTGACGTTTACATGAAGAAGATGATCATCGAGAACATGGTCGATCATATGAACTCATCCAAAGGCGATGGAACATCCAAAAAAGAAAAATAAATTTAATCCCGGAATCAGAAAGAGTTTTTCTTTTTCCGGGCAGAAGAAAAGAGACAGACAATCGCGCCTGTCTCTTTTTTTACGTTATCGCATTCTCTGCTGCCGCTGTTACAGCCGGCATGCATTACTCTGCTTTATCGTTCTTCTCTTCGTCGTTCTTTCCCATACGTGCAAATACCATCTCATACCCGTCATTTCCATAATTCAGAGAACGGTTTACACGGCTGATCGTAGCTGTGGAAGCTCCTGTCTTCTCTGAGATATCAAGGTATGTACGCTTGTCAGTGAGCATCTTCGCTACCTCGAAGCGCTGAGATAATGAAAGCAGCTCATTAATGGTACAAACATCCTCAAAAAACGTATAGCACTCTTCTTTATCCTTCAGGCACAGGATCGCTTCAAACAGGTGATCCACGGCCTCCGTCCTGATTTTTTTGCTCATTGTTACGCTCCTTTAGATTACATAGTTTTTCGTCTGATACAATACTGATATTTTAACACTCTAAATCGTGATAAGCAAGCTTTTTACGGAAATTTAATAAACTATTTCCTTAAATTGTCTTTGCATGGCGGACACTTGCTCTTATCCGCCCAATCTTCATCTAACCTATTTGGGGTTTGCTTTTTCTGCTCTGATTGGGTATACTTAAAATAATATCTTCAAAAGAAAGGAAAGAAAAGGAGACTTACCAAATGAACCGTTTTTTTAACATGGACAATAAGTTCTTCGTGTTCATGGGACGTGTGGCAGACCTTATTCTTCTGAATATCCTCTGCATTCTCTGCTGTATTCCGATCATCACGGCCGGAGCTTCCATCACAGCACTTTACTACGTCACACTGAAGATGGCAAGAGACGAAGAATCCTATATTATCCGAAGTTTTTTCCGCTCCTTCAAACAGAATTTCAAACAGGCTACTATCATCAATGTGATCATGCTGCTCACCGGTGCAGTCCTGTTTGTCGATCTTCGGATCGCGAGAGGCGGAAGCGGAATGGTGTACAAGGGACTTTTCACTTTATTCATCGCATTCGCTATTATCTATGCGCTGATCCTCCTGTACATTTATCCAATCCTTGCCAAATTTTTTAACTCCATCAAGAATACTTTTGTGAACTCATTTCTGATGGCGGTCCGTCACCTTCCGCAGACAGGCCTGATGCTTGTGATCTCCGCATCCCCGCTTCTGCTTCTGTGGCTTTTCGCTTATGTGAGCTTTGCACAGGTGACATCCATCCTGATCATGCTTTTTGTGCTGATGGGATTCGCAACACTGGCTTACTGGAAATCAAAGATCTTCGTCAAGATCTTTGATAACTACATACCAGCTGATGAAGATGAATCAAAGAGCGAGCAGGATCAGGCATGATGAAACGCTGGAATGACAAGCCGTACCATTCCCTGGACTACATGCTCCGTGAGCGGTACGGCGAGAAGGTCTACCGGGTAGCCTTAAACGGAGGCATGTCCTGCCCCAACCGTGACGGCACCCTTGGAAAAAAAGGCTGCATTTTCTGCAGTCAGGGAGGAAGCGGTGATTTTGCGGCAAGCGCATCTCTTTCCATCACGGAACAGATCGATACCCAGATCGCTAGCCTTTCTTCAAAAAGACCGATTCATAAATATATCGCCTATTTCCAGGCATATACGAATACCTATGCTCCTGTGGAATATCTCCGGAAGATTTTTACAGAAGCGATCTCTCACCCGGACATTGTGGCACTGTCCATCGGTACGCGTCCAGACTGCCTGGGTGACGATGTGATGGAGCTTCTTTACTCCCTTAATCAGCTCAAACCTGTATGGGTAGAACTTGGGCTTCAGACCATCCACGAAAAAACAGCCGAATACATCCGGCGC
Source organism: Eggerthellaceae bacterium (assembly GCA_963598855.1). GTDB lineage: Bacteria > Bacillota > Clostridia > Lachnospirales > Lachnospiraceae > Blautia_A. Next base: position 10,593 of record CAVBVT010000058.1, on the reverse strand, counting down.
GGTTATCCGCTTTCCTGCTTTGATGATGCAGTAAACAGGCTTCGGGCAGGAGGGATCGAAGTGATCGTCCACACGATCCTGGGTCTTCCAGGCGAAAGTCCTGATGATATTCTGGAAACTGTTTCCTACCTGGATCAGATGGATATCCAGGGCATCAAGCTCCAGCTTCTCCATGTGCTTAAGGGCACAGATCTTGCCAGAGATTATGAAGCAGGGCTTTTCCGGACATATGAGCGGGAGGAATACCTGGATCTTGTGATCGACTGTCTGGAACATTTACGGCCGGATATTGTCATTCACCGCGTAACCGGAGACGGTCCGAAGGATCTGCTTATTGCGCCTTTATGGGCCAGCCGCAAGCGCGAAGTTTTAAATCTTCTTCATCACAGAATGAAGGAACGCGAAAGTTTTCAGGGAAAAGCCCTCGAAGCTCTTTCCCGGAGCCAGTGAAAAGGAGGATTCTTATGGCATCACCTTTTACAACATACAAGCTTATTATCTTATATATGCTGCAGAATTCCGAAGGGGATCTCACCAATTCACAGATCACAGATTTTATCCTGGACGGGAAATATACCAATTATTTCCAGCTCCAGCAGGCTATTTCCGAGCTGGTAGAAGCAGATCTTATAGAAATGTCTTCCCAGTCCAACCGTACTTACTACCGGCTGACAGATGAAGGCCGGAATACCCTGAAATATTTTTCCAAAGAACTCTCTTCTGATATCAAAAAAGAAGTGGAAGAATATCTCAATACCCTGCACTGCAAGATCGAGGAACATCTTCTCACTCCTGCTGACTACTATCCCACAAAAGAGGGTGGCTATTCCGTACGCTTAAGGATCATCGAAAGCGGGGTCAGCATTGTTGATCTGAGCATCAATGTTCCCAACCTGGCTGCTGCACAGTCTGTATGCGAGAGCTGGCCGTATAAATATCAGAATGTTTACGACAAAATAATGGAGGAGCTTCTTTAAGAAAGCTCCTCCATTTTTTATTATAGATCAAATCCTGGACAGGTGAATATTCCCAATGGCTGTACATCAGAAATCGTATTCTCTCTGTCTCTTACTCTGTTTCAGCTTCGTCATGTATCTTCTTCATATGTTCTTTTAATTTCTTCTCATATCCCATATCACTGAGTTCATAGAAATGTTCCCCTTCGATCTCAGATGGCAGATACTGCTGGTTTACATAATGATTTCGATAATTATGGGCATATTTGTAACCGATGCCATGTCCAAGGCTTTCATGGCCGCCGTAATGGGCATCCTGGAGATGCACAGGAACAGTAGTCTTCTTCGCCTTTACGCAGCGCATGGCTTCCTGTATGGCATTCACTGCGGAATTGCTCTTCGGTGCACAGGCCATGTAGGTAACAGCCTGGGAAAGGATGATCTGGGATTCTGGCATTCCCACACGCTCCACAGCCTGGGCGGCCGCAGCTGCCACGCAGAGAGCCTGGGGGTCTGCATTTCCGATATCTTCGGAAGCCAGGATCATGATCCTTCTTGCAATAAACTTCACATCTTCCCCTGCATAGAGCATTTTTGCCAGATAATAAACTGCCGCATCCGGGTCGGAACCGCGCATGCTTTTGATAAATGCAGAAATAATATCGTAATGATTGTCTCCGTTCTTATCGTAGCGCACCACACGCTTCTGAATGCACTCAGAAGCCACGTCAAGGGTCAAATGGATCTTTCCGTCCTCTGATCTGGGTGTGGTAAGGATTCCCAGTTCTACGGCATTCAGCGCGCTTCTGGCGTCTCCTCCTGCCATATCTGCCAGAAACTCCAGCGCATCCTCATCGATCACAGCATCATAACTTCCCATTCCCCTCTCCGGGTCATTCACTGCCCGCCGGATCAGTTCCTTCACTTCCGGGATCTCCAAAGCCTTCAGCTCAAAGATGATAGATCTGGAAAGAAGCGCGCCGTTTACCTCGAAATATGGATTCTCGGTTGTAGCTCCAATAAGAATGATGGTCCCGTCCTCCACGAAGGGAAGGAGGTAATCCTGCTGGCCTTTATTGAAGCGATGGATCTCATCGATAAAAAGGATCGTTTTCTTTCCATACATGCCAAGTTCATCCTGGGCCTGCTTCACTACAGCTTCCATATCTTTCTTGCCTGCTACCGTTGCGTTGATCTGGGTAAAATTCGCGCTTGTAGTATTGGCGATAACTTTTGCCAGTGTGGTCTTTCCTGTTCCCGGAGGGCCGTAAAAAATAACTGAGGTCAGTTTATCGGCTTTGATGGCGCGGTACAGTAATTTATCTTTTCCAACAATGTGCTGCTGTCCTACTACCTCATCCAGGGTTCTGGGACGCAATCTGGATGCAAGTGGGGATTCCTGATCCAGAGTTTTTGATTTCGCATATTCAAATAAATCCATGGTATTCTCTCCTGATACAAATAAAGGGGCCTGCTGCACCCCTGTTCTGTCTGAAAACTGCCATATAAATACAGCAGCTGACAAGTTCTTTATTATTAATATTACCTGCTTACATAAAAAAAAGCAATCGTTTCCTGATGTCTGCCTTCCCTCTACGTCACCAGCAGCTCGTCTGCGGTCACCAGATCATACCCTTGCTCTGTGAGCATGTCTGCAATCCACAAAGCTGCTTCCACGGAGCTCTGGAAGCTGTCATGCATCAGAACGATCGATCCGTCCTTCACTTCCCGCTGAACGATATTTTCTACAGACTGCACATTCTTCGATTTCCAGTCCAAGGTATCTACATCCCAGAATACAGGCAGCATGGTAACACAAAGCTCCAGATTCTTGGGCCAGGCTCCATAGGGCGGCCGGAGATACATGGGATATTCGCCCGTGATCTCGTAAATAGCATTATTTGTTTTCAGGATCTGCTGACAGGCCTGGTCATTGGGCAGCTTATTTAACTGTACATGATCGTAGGTGTGGTTACCAATGAGGTGGCCGTCTTTGTGCATCTGTTCCACGATTTCCTCTTTTCCCTCGATATTTTTCCCCATAAGAAAAAAAGTAGCATGAATTCCCCGCTCACGTAGGCCGTCCAGAAGCATGGGCGTGTATTTGGCATTGGGGCCGTCGTCGAAGGTGAGAGCTGCCCTGGGGGCGTCTGCATTTTCACTTCTGTCAGATGTTGTCTCTGCCACCGCTTCTGCCGCCCCATAACCTCTGGTTTCCTGCCCGCTGCTTTTTCCCACATACTGCGTTTCCACCAGCCGGAGCATCCCCTCACCGGCGATCATCCTGGCCACCTGCACCCGAAACGCACGGTCTGAAATTTTCCCATATCCACTGAATGCGATCACCAGCAGCACCACAGTCACTGCTTGGAAATATTTTTTTCGCTTATCCATATCCCCCGCCGGATCAAACATACTTTTTCCACAATATATGAAAAAATCCCCGGAAAAAGACTTCTTATCTTTCTTTCCCCGGGGAATATCCTCTGTTGTATATTCTTATTTCTTCAGGATCTCAAGTGCACTCTCGATCTCTTCCACGCACTTCTCATATCCAAGTGTACCATTGTCCAGACACAGATTGTACCTGGTCATATCTGCCCAGTCAACGCCCATGAAACGATTGCAGAAGTCCTCTTTGCGCTTGTCATCCTTCTGCATGAATTTCTCGATGTCCTTAGTGGTTCCGCTGAGCTTCTTGCTTGCCTCACGGATACGGAAATCCCAGTCTCCATAAACAAACACACGGAGAACATTGGAATAATCTTTCAGGATCATGTTTGCGCAGCGTCCGATGATAACGCAGGATTCAGTCTCTGCCAGATGGCGGATCACTTTTGCCTGATAATTAAACAGGTTCTCATCGGATGTGAAATCCTTGCTCTGAGGCGGAATCAACTCCCCCTTGTAGAGTCCGGATTTTGCAAAAAATCTCTGTTTGGTGCTGACATTTTCATCTGCCCGTCCGAAAAGCTCCTGGCGGATACCGCTCTCATCGGATGCCATGCGGATGATATCCTTATCATAGTAAGAAATCCCTAATTTCTTTGCAAGCTCCTCGCCGATGGTACGTCCGCCGCTTCCATACTGTCTTGCAATGGTAATTACGAAATTATCCATGATCTTCCCCCTACTCTCCAAGATATGCCTTCTGAACAGCTTCGTCATTCAGAAGATCCTGGGCCTTTCCATCCATGGTGATGCTTCCCGTCTCAAGAACATAAGCACGGTCAGCAATAGAAAGTGCTTTCTTCGCATTCTGCTCAACAAGAAGTACGGTTGTGCCGCTCTCGCTTACCTCACGGATGATATCAAAGATCTCATTTACAAAGATCGGTGACAGACCCATGGACGGCTCATCCATCAGGATGATCCTCGGTTTGCTCATCAGCGCACGACCCATGGCAAGCATCTGCTGCTCACCGCCGGAAAGTGTTCCTGCTCTCTGTCCTTTACGTTCTTCCAGACGCGGGAATCTCTTGTATACACCGGCAAGGCTCTCTGCGATCTCTGCCTTGTCCTTTCTTGTATAAGCTCCAAGAAGAAGATTCTCATAAACGGACATATCCGCAAATACTCGTCTTCCTTCCGGAACGTGTGCCATACCCATCTCTACGATCTTATGGGCCGGTGTTCTTGTGAGATCTTTTCCCTCAAACACAATGCTTCCGGACTTCGGAGAAAGAATTCCGGTAAGTGTCTGAAGTGTGGTTGTCTTACCGGCACCATTGGCACCGATCAGCGCAATAACCTCTCCCTGATTTACATGAAAAGAAATTCCCTTCAGGGCCTGGATCACACCATAGTAAACCTGGAGGTCCTTTACTTCCAACATTGCCATTGTCTCGTTCCTCCTTATTCTCCCAGATATGCAGTAATAACAGTCGGGTCTTTCAGTACGGATGATGTCTCACCCTGGATCAGTACCTGACCGAAATTCAGAACAGTCAGTTCCTCACAGATACCGCCGACCAGTTTCATGTCATGCTCAATAAGAAGCACAGTCATATCAAAATGTTCCCGCACGAAACGGATGGTATCCATCAGTTCCTGTGTCTCATTTGGGTTCATACCAGCTGCCGGCTCATCCAGAAGAAGAAGTTTCGGGTCTGTAGCAAGTGCTCTGGCGATCTCAAGCTTACGCTGCTTACCATACGGCAGGTTGCCGGCCAGTGTGTCAGCTTCTTTATCCAGGTCAAAAACCTTCAGGATCTCCGTAGCTCTCTCGTTCATCTCTTTTTCTACCTTATAATATTTCGGCAGTCTTAAGATTCCTGTGAGTGTGGAGTATGGATGATGATTGTGAAGTCCTACTTTTACATTGTCAAGAACCGGCATATCCTTGAAAAGACGGATATTCTGGAATGTTCTTGCGATTCCGGCCTTGTTGATCTCAATAGTACTTTTTCCTGTGATGTCCTGGCCGTCCAGTCTGATGATTCCTTCTGTTGGCTTGTATACACCTGTAAGAAGGTTGAATACCGTTGTCTTACCGGCACCGTTAGGTCCGATCAGTCCATAGAGCTGTCCTTTTTCAATGGTCATGTTAAAGCCGTCAACAGCACGAAGACCGCCGAACTGGATAGACAGATTATTTACTTCCAGCATTGCCATGATCAGGCCACCTCCTTTTTCGCTTTTTTGCCTTTGAATTTCTCTACCATGCGTGCTCTCCAGTCTCTTGCTGCAGGTGCCCAGTTAAAGAGCATCATGATGATCAGCACGATCGCGTAGATCAGCATACGGTAGTTTGCAAATCCACGGAGAAGCTCAGGCAGTGCGTAGAGGATAATTGTCGCAATGATAGATCCTCTGATATTTCCGATTCCGCCAAGTACTACATATACCAGTACCAGGATGGACATGTTGTAATCGAATACAGAAACCTTCAGAAGGGAAAGGTTATGCGCGTACAGCACTCCTGCAACTCCTGCCAGTGCGGCAGAGATGGTAAATGCAAGCAGCTTGTACCTTGTGATATTGATTCCCACGGACTCTGCTGCAATACGGTTATCTCTGGTTGCCATAACAGCACGGCCGCTTCTGGAATTCACCAGATTCTGTACAATGAACAGGGTCAGAAGAAGCAGGATCACACCTATCAGGAAAAAGTAACTCTTGATATCCTTATAAAGCGTTGCTGTTCCGGAAATACCAAGTGCACCTTTTAATATCTGCTTTCCGCCGGCTTCCAGATGAAGTCCTGCCGCACTGGTTGCAACATGAAGACCTTTGTCATCTACGCCAATGTAAAGTACGTTGATCAGGTTCTTGATGATCTCACCAAAAGCCAGAGTAACGATAGCCAGATAGTCACCGCGGAGACGAAGTACCGGGATACCGATGATCACACCAAACAGTGCTGCTACAGCTGCACCCACAATGATCGCAAGGATAAAACGCGGAACCTGTGGAATGGAGTCTGCTGCAACGTGAGAAAACAGGGCACTGGAAAAAGCTCCCACACACATAAAGCCTGCATGTCCAAGGCTCAGCTCACCGGAAAATCCGACTACAAGGTTCAGGGAAACTGCTGCGATCGTATAAACACAGATCGGAACCAGAAGTCCCATGAGAAGTCTGGAAAGGTTTCCTGTTGAGGAAAGCGTCTGTACAACTACAAAAAGTACAAGAACGAATCCGTAGTTGATCATATTATTTTTTGTTGTCTTATTTTTTATATTTTTCATATCGGCCACCTTACACTTTCTCCTGGATGTTCTTTCCGAACAGTCCGGTAGGCTTTACAAGAAGCACGACGATCAGGACTGCAAACACAATGGCATCTGCAACCTGAGAAGAAATGTAGGCTTTTCCAAAAATCTCTATGATTCCCAGAAGGATACCACCAACCATGGCTCCCGGAATGGAACCGATCCCACCAAATACCGCAGCAACGAATGCCTTGATTCCTGGCATGGCTCCCGTATACGGAGTCAATGTCGGATATGTCTGGCACAGCAGAAGTCCTGCGATCGCCGCCAGTCCGGAACCGATTGCAAAGGTGAGGGAGATTGTCGCGTTGACATTAACTCCCATCAGCTGTGCGGCATCTCTGTCCTCGGAAACCGCCTGCATGGCACGTCCTGGCTTGGTCTTTTTTACAAAGAAAGAAAGTCCGATCATGATGACGATACACGCAAGGATGGTTACAATTGTGATTCCCTTGATCATAAGCTGTCCGTCAAACAAGGTAACAGACGGAACATTGATAACGGTTACAAAGCTCTTGGCATCTGCGCCGAAGATCAGAAGTGCCAGGTTCTGAAGCAGATAGCTGACACCAATAGCCGTGATCAGAACGGCTAGGTTGGAAGAAGCTTTTCTAAGCGGACTGTAAGCGACCTTTTCAATAACAACACCAAGCAGCGTACAGATCACAATGGAAAGCATCACTGCCAGAACCGGTGACATGCCGCCTCGCGTGATACAGGTAAGGATAATATAAGCACCTACCATGATAACATCTCCATGTGCGAAGTTCAGCATCTTGGCGATACCGTAAACCATAGTATAACCAAGTGCGATGATCGCATAGATACTACCAAGACTGATGCCGTCTTTTAAATAAGATATAAAACTCATAGCGCACCTCTTTTTGGTAATTTATCTGTTATATAAGGAAAAGAGGACGGTTTCCACTAAAGGCAACCGTCCCCTTACTCCTAACGTTAACTGAATTAGAACTGTTACTCAGAACTTACTTATTTCATCTCCACGTAAGCACCGTCTTTAATCTCGAATGCTTTCGGCTCTTTATCACACTCGCCATCCTCTGTCCATTTCGCTGTTCCAGTGATACCCTCAAGCTCGATGTTTGTCATGGAAGCACTCATTGCTGCGCTGATATCCTCGTTAGTCATATCCGGAGTGATCTTCGCATCATCTGCTGCAAGCTGCATTGCATAAAGCACATCATAGGTATCTGCTGCGAACTGGTTCGGTGTATCACCGTTGTTGGCATCCCCGTAAGCCTTTACGAAGTTCTGGCTCTTCTCATCTGTGGATGTCGCAGAGAATGGTGTCAGAAGCATAACACCCTCTGCAAGGGATGTATCAAAGTTCTCTACACTCAGGATTCCGTCCATTCCGTCTACACCGAAGAATTTAATGTCAAGACCTGCCTCTGATGCCTGCTGAAGGATCAGTGCGTTGTCGGAATAGTAATTCGGAAGGAAAAGAAGCTCGGCACCGCTCTCCTTGATCTTGGAAAGCTGTACGGAATAATCTGTATTGCTGTCTGTTGTATAAGCCTCGTCAGCAACAACCTCAAGTCCGTCATCCGCTGCTGCTTCCACAAATGCATCATGGATACCGGAATTATAATCAGCTGCTGAATCATAAAGTACGGCTACCTTGGTTGCAAGCTTGTGCTCGGAAATAAACTGAGCGGATTTGGTTCCCTGTGCCGGGTCTGTGAAGCACATACGGAACTCGTTGGTTCCTGATGTAATGGAATCAAGTGCTGTAGCAGATGGTGTGAAAAGGAATGTGCTCTCTGCTGCTTCAGCTCCTACTGCGATACAGGAACCGGAGGTTACTGTTCCACAGAGTATCTGCATTCCCTTGTCAAGAAGGTCATTGTATGCATTGACTGCCTTCTCCGGATCTCCCTGGTCATCACCAGCGTCAAGGATTTCTACTTTATATCCGTTGAATCCGCCGTTCTCATTGATCTCGTCAGCTGCAATCTTAGCTGCGTTGTATACGTTAGTACCGTACTGTGCATAATCACCTGTCATCGGTCCGATCACACCGATCTTGAATGTCTCGTCATCTGCTGCAAAAACTGATGTTGGCATCATCATAGCTGCTGTCATCGCTGCTGCTGATGCAACGCCGATTACTTTCTTCCAATTCTTCATAATAATCTCTCCTCCTGTACTTTGTCGCGTTACTAATGTTGAATAGTAAAATTATAGCATCGCATATTTTTTATTTCAAGGACAAATTTGATTATCCGATATTTTCGTCTGATTGCACAACGCGGACACTTGTCCGCCGTACAGCTTGTGTTGTTTTTCAGCGAATTATCTAAATTTTTTATACAAAAGAAAATCCAGGGAAAAACTCCCTGGACTTTTTCGTCTCTTTATATCTTACTTATGCGATTGCTTTCTTAGCGATCTCAGCAAGTGCTGTGAAGCCTGCTGCATCGTTAACTGCCATCTCTGCAAGCATCTTTCTGTTGATATCAATGTTTGCAACTTTAAGGCCGTGCATCATCTTGCTGTAGGAAAGTCCGTTCATTCTTGCAGCTGCGTTGATACGAGCGATCCAGAGCTGTCTGAACTGACGTTTCTTCTGTTTTCTTCCTGCATAGGAGCTTGTAAGAGCTCTCATTACAGACTGTTTTGCTACTCTATACTGTTTGGAACGGGCTCCTCTGTAGCCTTTTGCCAGTTTTAATGTACGGTTATGTCTTTTCTTTGCGTTTAATCCGCCTTTAACTCTTGCCATTTCTTAATTCTCCTCCTGTTCGTCTTCTCTATCTTATAAATATGGTAATGCTTTCTTCATGCTCTTTACGTTAGTAGAATCAACAACAGTAGATTTTCTCAGATTTCTCTTTCTCTTCTGAGATTTCTTTGTAAGGATATGGCTCTTGTAGGCTTTATTTCTTACTAATTTTCCTGTACCTGTTTTTTTAAAGCGCTTTGCTGCTGCTCTGCAAGTTTTAATTTTTGGCATTATGAATTCCTCCTTGATTTGGTACTTCTAAATTTTATATAGCATCCCGTTCTGCCCGGCTGTTGCCGTGAAGACTGAGATATCTACCGTTTCTCAGTCAGAAACATTGTCATGCTTCTGCCTTCTACCTTCGGAGCCTTCTCTACAGTCGCTATATCGGACAGAAGATCTGCGAAGTCGTCAAGCACATGCTTGCTGCTGGACATATGTGCCATCTCTCTTCCGCGGAAACGAAGTGTAACCTTAACTCTGTCACCCTTGCTAAGGAACTTTCTTGCTGCATTTACCTTCGTCTTTAAATCGTTCGTATCAATGTTCGGGGAAAGACGCACTTCTTTGACATCGATGGTTTTCTGCTTTTTTCTGGCCTCTTTTTCTTTTCTGGCAAGCTCATAACGGTATTTACCGTAATCAATGATCTTGCATACTGGCGGTTTCGCCTGTGGGGCAATCTTTACAAGGTCAAGTCCTGCCTCCTGTGCTTTCGCCATCGCTTCTCTGGCGGACACGATTCCAAGCTGAGCTCCGTCCGGACCAATTAAGCGTACCTCTCTGTCTCTGATCTGTTCGTTAATCATTAAACCGCTAATTGTTGTACACCTCCATGAACATGATAGAATTAATTTTTTCTTTCTCAATACTGTGCCGGGATCTCTTCCTGCACAAAAAAAGCGCAGACAGATGTCCACACTTCAAAAATTACACTTGCGCACTGATGGTTCATCCGTTCGCAGTACTGTGCAATATTGACCTGAGTCGTTTCCTTGAACGCTGAGGTGAGAGTGAACTCTGCTTTCTTTTCGCTACGTACTTTAAGAGAATACCATGGTGTTTGTGATTTGTCAACTGTTTTTTACTATATTTTTATACTTTTTTGACTGCGTCTTTTTAGATCGGGTAGGAGGTAGATAATTATTTTATCTACCGACCTCCCACAGCACCGTAC
>CAVBVT010000057.1:8768-17661 GCA_963598855.1 Eggerthellaceae bacterium | reverse complement strand
CCTAAGGAACCATGAATGGCTCCATATTTTCTAACTGAAAAGATGACATGCCACCTGATGACCCGGTGCCAGTTCTTTCAGCTTCGGCATCTCGCTCTTGCACTTCTGTGTACAATGTTCACAGCGGTTCTGGAACGGACAGCCTTTCGGTACATCCAGCGGGCTTGGCGCTTCACTCTCAATACTCTCGATCTTGGTATTTGGATCCATATGAATAGAGAACTGTGCACCCAGAAGTGCCTGTGTATACGGATGTACTGCATGACCTGTAACATCTTCACCCGGAATGACCTCTACAATGTTTCCAAGATACATCACTGCGATCTGATGAGCAAAAGAACGGATCAGTGCCAGGTCATGGCAGATAAAGAGCATACTGATGTTTTTTTCCTTTTGGAGACGTACCAGCAGTTGGATCACAGACTCCTGTACGGAAACATCAAGTGCGGAGGTCGCCTCATCACACACCAGGATCTCCGGTTCCAAGGAAAGTGCACGTGCAATACTGATACGCTGTCTCTGACCACCACTCATGTTATGAGGATAACGGTCTACAAAATCTCCAGGAAGCTCTACCATTTCCAGAAGTTCTCTGGCTTTGGCTTCTTTTTCGCTTCTTTTCAGTTTTCCATAGTTGATCAGCGGCTCTGTAAGAATGTCCACGATCTTCATTTTCGGATCAAAAGATGCCAGCGGATCCTGGAACACCATCTGCATGTTCTGGCGATTCAGCCAGGTTTCTTTTTTGGAAAGATTGGATAGATTTTTTCCATGGTAAAGGATCTCGCCACTGGTCGGCTTGTCAAGGGAGATGACCATACGTACAAAGGTTGATTTACCGCAACCACTCTCTCCTACGATTCCCAACGTCTTTCCTTTATAAACGTCTAAATTTACATCATTGCAGGCTGTTAATGTTCTGCCGCCGGAAGCCGTGAACTGTTTTACGATATGCTTCGCACTAAGTACGATATCAGATTCATTAAACATAACGCTGTCCCTCCATTTCCGGCACTGCAGCCAGCAGTTTTTTTGTATAGTCGCTGGTCGGATGATTCATGACTTCATCACGTGTTCCCTGATCCACAACTTTTCCGTGCTGCATAACAACCAGCTGATCTGCCATATAAGCAGCTACACCGATGTTATGGGTAACGATGATGATACCGGTTCCGAAATCATCACGGAGCTCCATCATCTGACGTACGATCTGTGCCTGTGTAGTAACATCCAGCGCACTGGTAGGCTCATCAGCGAGAAGAAGTTCCGGATTGAAAGTCATGGCCATGGCAATACCAACTCGCTGACGCATACCGCCAGAAAGCTGGTGCGGGTAACTTTTCATGATGTTTTCTGCGTCAGGAAGACGCATTTTCTGAAGCATGGAGCAGCCTTTTTTCCATGCTTCTGCTTTGGATACGTCAGTATGTGTACAAATATACTCCACATACTGGCTCCCGATCTTGCGGATCGGATTCAGGGTTCCGCCGCAGTCCTGAAAGATCATGGAAATGCGGGTACCTCTTAAATTTCTCCATTCATCCTTTGTATTGGAAAGCAGGGAATGTCCGTTGAACTGGATATCACCGGCACTTACCCGGCCGCCCCCGGCAAGTGCGCCGAGGACAGCACGGATAACGGTTGTTTTTCCACTTCCACTCTCTCCTACTACACTGATGATCTCACCTTTCTTCATAGAAAGATTGAAATGCTCAATGGTAGGTGCCTGCTTTCCGTACTGAACGGAAAGATCCTTGATTTCAAGCATAAATAAACGCTCCTTTACTCGGCAAGAGTGATATCCTTTGTCAGCCAGTAGTAGTCCATCGGATACATCTTAACACCTGTTACCTTCTTGTTGGAGAAGAGGTAGGTTGTCTCATAGCCAAAGAATACCGTTGCTGCATCGTCCATGATATCCTGCTGGATGTCAACGATGAGATCTTTTCTCTTATCCTCATCAAATGTCTGAGCAAGCTCATCAAGAAGTTTGTCTACATCCGGGTTGTTGTATCCTGCAGTGTTGTTTGCAGAAGAGCTGTACCAGTTCTCTCTTAAGTAGTTCTCCGGATCACCTGTGTTTGCAACCAGTACATTCCAGATTAGAAGGTCATACTGACCAGAATCTCTCATATCAAGAAGTGTCTCATAGCTTACTGTGTTCAGATTTACATTAATACCAATCTCTTTCAGGCTGGCCTGTGCTGCCTGTGCGTATACACCAAGCTCTGCACGGCTTGTATAGATAACGAAGTCAAGAACAAGCGGATCTCCGTCCGGAGTCTCTACAAATCCGTCACCGTCAACATCCTTGTATCCTGCATCCTCAAGGATCTTCTTTGCACCTTCCGGATCATAGGTATTTTCGTCATTCAGCTCATCAAAGCCAAAGTCAAGTGTTGGCGGAACTGGAGCTTTACCAGCTGTTGCACCACCCTCAAGAAGCGTATTGCAGTATGTCTCTTTATCAAGACCACGGAGAAGTGCCTGGCGAAGAGATTTGTCACTGAGTGCATGATCCTCATTCTGGTTCATGAATGCATATGTGGAACGAAGAGACTGGAGTTCCTGGATCTCATAGTTGTCATTTCCTTCGAACTCAACAAGGTTCTCTGTCTTCAGGTTATACGCGATATCGATCTCACCTGTCTGAAGAGCCATGGAACGTGTCGTCTGGTCATCCACACATTTCAGGGTAACCTTATCAAGTGGAACCTCTCCATCCCAGTAGTACTCATTCTTTACTACTACACAGGAATCAGTCGGACTGAAGGACTCTACTGCGTAAGGTCCTGTACAGATTGGTCCTTCCATTGCAAATGTGGAATCATCAACACTTGTATCAACGATCAGGAAAAGAGGGTCTGCAAGGCATCCGGCCATATTTGCGTTGGCTCTGTTCAGGTGGAAGATCAAGTTCTGTCCGTCAACTTCGATATTGTCAAGGTCAAAAAACTCCGGAACACGGTCACTCTTCTCAGCGGTACGCTCGATGGAAGCCTTTACCATCTCTGGTGTCATCTCATCACCGTTGGAGAATTTTACACCCTCACGAACCTTAAATGTCCATGTTTTTCCATCTTCGCTATTTTCCCAGCTTTCTGCAAGGCACGGAATGATTTCACCGTTTTCATCAAATTTTGTGAGGCACTCACCGATCGCATAACGGGATACAACCCAGCTGAAATACTGCTCTGTCGGCTCAAGTGTATCTGCAAAGCTTGTTACTCCGATTGTGATTTCTTTATCGCTGTCACCTTTTGCCTGAGTTACTGTTGTCATGGAAAAAGTCATCATACATGCAAGTGTAGCAGCCAGCACTTTTTTAACTACGTTATTTCTCATTTCATCCTCCTAAAGATAAATACTACTGATTAATTGGTGTTGGTTTGTTACAGAAACTGTTTTTTTAATCCTGGCGCGGATCCAGTACGTCACGGATGCTGTCCCCAAGCATATTGAAAACAACAACGCAGATTACGATAGCAATACCAGGATAGATCATAAGCCATGGCGCTTTTGCCATGTAGGTTCTTCCTTCGTTAAGCATCAGTCCCCACTCCGGTGTAGGCGCAGTCGCACCAAATCCTAGGAAAGAAAGGGAAGCAAGCTCCAGCATCATGGTTCCGATATCTGCTGCTGCAGTTACCACCATCTGAGTTACCATATTTGGAAGAACATGCACAAGAAGAATTTTCCATGTTTTTGTTCCATTTACCACTGCTGCCTCTATATAAAGACTCTTCTTGACTTTTAAAACCATACTTCTTGCAAGACGGGCATATTTTGTCCAGCTTACAGCCGCGATGGAGATAACGGCATTTACAAGGTTCGGTCCCAGCATACCGGCAATGGCAATAGCCAGCACAAGACCTGGGAAGGAAATCATCATATCTGCAATACGCATGATGACCGCATCAACGACGCCGCCAAAATATCCAGCGATAACTCCTAAAAACGTACCGATCACAAAAATAACCGCAACCAGACATAAGGTCATGATCAGAGAGGTTCTTGTGCCGAAGATAACACGGGAAAGAAGATCTCGGCCAAGCTTATCTGTTCCAAACGGATGGGCAGAGCTTGGTGCCTGCAGTGATTCGGTCATAACTGCATTCAGCGGATCATATGGTGCAAGCTGCGGTGCAAAGATTGCAACGCCGATCACAACAAGCCCTAAAATGAAGAAAAGAGTAAACTGTTTATTTTCTTTAAATATTCGTAATACCTTTTTCAATTATCTATCCTCCTTAAGTCTTGGATCGAGATAAGTGTAGGACAGATCCACAAGCAGGTTGATGCACATATAAAGGATAGCGATCCAAAGTACATATCCCTGTACAAGAGGATAGTCACGACAGGAAATTGCCTTCACCGCCATATTTCCCATTCCCGGCCAGTTGTAAATGATCTCTACAACTGCAGTACCGCCTAAAAGGCTTCCAAGAGAAAGTCCGAGCAGTGTTACCAGCGGAAGCATCACGTTCGGAAGAACATGTTTCCAGAGAATCGCACTTTCTTTGATTCCTCTCATTCTCGCACCAGTCACATAATCCTGATGAAGCTCTTCCAGTACTGCACTTCTTACCTGTCTTGTATACTTGGCTGACATGGCAAGTGCAAGGGTCAGAGCCGGAAGGATCATGGATTTGAAGTCAGTGCTTCCTCCTGCTACATTGATCCATCGAAGCTGAACGCCAAAGATGCTCAGAAGGATAAGTCCCAGCCAGAAGCTTGGAACCGATACTCCTACGAAGGTAATACCTCTCACAAAATAATCTGGAAACTTATTCCGATACACAGCTGCCAGAATTCCCAGCGGAATAGAAATTATGACCATCATTAACAGTGCCAGCAGCGACATTTTAAGTGTTGGCCAGAAACAGGATA
Organism: Eggerthellaceae bacterium; assembly: GCA_963598855.1. Lineage (GTDB taxonomy): Bacteria > Bacillota > Clostridia > Lachnospirales > Lachnospiraceae > Blautia_A. The sequence continues at coordinate 12,771 of CAVBVT010000057.1, read as the reverse complement.
CTAGTTTATCTGTTACCGGCATTTTGAACGAATAGGACTGCCCCATATCTCCTGTCACAACACCTTTCAGCCAGGAACCATACTGTACAAGAAATGGCTGGTCAAGACCCAGCTCATGCCTTGTCTGTTCCAGAAGCTCAGGTGTAGGAAGATTACCACACTCTGTCAGCATGATCTCCGCAGGATCACCAGGTGACAGGTAGGTCAGTCCAAATGTGAAAAAGCTGATTCCAAATAATACGATGATGATCTGGAGAAATCTTTTTCCTACTTGTTTCTTTGTCACATTTTACTCCTTTCCTCATTTAATGCGATTTTATCCAACCAATCCTTCATTGTCTGACGCTCCAGCTATCTAAAATAGTAGGGATTCTAATATGCAGAAATTGCATGGAAATCCAGAAATGCACAAAAAAAGCACCCGCGGCGAAATAACGGGCACTAAAAACATGCTTCTTATCTTCCGTAAGAATCATCATGGCAATTGCAAGCAGGTCTCCTGACTTAGGTTCGCTATCCTCCGACGCCTTCCCGACCATCCTGCACGCACTCGGCCAGTGGCATTATGCCTGAAGATTCCCCATTACAGTGACGGGATCGTACCGGAATTACACCGGTTTCCCTGTTAATCCTATACGGAACTTGCAATGGCTGATATAAAATCAGCAAATGCTATTAAATTACATGACTTATTATATTATAGAATTTTGTTTCTGTCTATAGAAAAACGTGATATTTTTCATTTTTTTGGCACAATTTAATAATTTTTCTGAATTATACCTATACCCCGTTAGGTATTTCGCAAAATATACCCGTACCCCGATACGTATATGCAAAGAAAGATATTCGCAATTTCCATTCATCATCTTCTTATATGCAAAGAAATCCTCTCTTTACTGCCGGATTTTAAAAAACAAAGTCTTACAGTAAACAGAGGATTCCCATATTCTGTTAGTCTCTTATTCACCTTCAAATAAAGTCTCCGTAATCGCCGCATATGCAATCATCGGACCATCTTCAATGATATTCAAGCTTGCTGTCTGGTAGAGAATAACTCCATTCTCTGTAGCAATAGATGTATAGAGAAGATTCCCGTAATAATCACGAAGTTCTCCAAGATCTTCTCCCTTAAAGAAATATTCTCCCGGCTTCTTGAATGGATACCAGCAGCCTGTATATGGCGCATACTCATAAACTACATTTTCAAGAAGCATCTGGCGGTAATGTTTCAGGCCATGGCAGTTCTTACCCTGGAGGTGAAAAACAAGATGACGTACATCACGTTTATCCTGCTCCACTTCCTCCCATGTCCAGTAACTGTGCCCGCCTCTTTCAATAAGGATGCTGGGGATTCCAAGAGATGACGCATAGTTGTAGGCACCACCTGTTGCTGTTGTGGAGCGCACAACATATTTTACGCCGATATGTCTTGCCATATGCAAAGACTTCTCTGCTGTCTCTTCATCTACAATGCCTACATAGTACACATACGGATGAAGCTGCTCATATCCGTCTCCGCTGTGCAGATCAATGTAGTAATCTGTGATGGAAAAAAGCTTCTTTACAATGGTGTAGGCAATGCGGTCTGCAACTGTTCCTCCCGGATTACCTGGGAAAACTCGGTTTAAGTTCTTGCCGTCTTCATAAACCATACTCATGGTACGATGTTCAAATCCGCTGACATTCACAAGCGGGATAATGATCACATTTCCCTTCAGTTCCTCAGGCTGGAATTCCTTAGCCAGTTCCATGGCTGCCTGGATCCCAACATATTCTGCACTGTGGACTCCTGCTGTGATCAGTATGGTGGGACCATCTTCCACTCCGCAGATCACGGTAGCCGGCATCGCCATACCACATCCGACGATTTCAATCTTTCCCTGCGCTTTCTCTCCTTTTTCAATCACCCAGTCATCAATTTTGATCATTGATTATTTCCCTTTTCTCTTATCATTATAGTTCCGCACTTTATCTAACAAGTATATCATGGCTAACCGACCTTGTATAGATTGGATTTCGGGAAATTATTATCTTTTTGCCAGCTCTCTGGTGATATCCTCCCAGCTGACACCCTTTTCTACCATGAGAACCATCACATGATAGAGGAAATCAGAAATCTCATATTTGATCTCTTCTTTATCCGGATTCTTGGCTGCGATCACGATCTCTGTGCACTCTTCACCGACTTTTTTAAGGATCTTGTCGATTCCTTTGTCAAAAAGGTAATTGGTGTAGGAACCTTCCTTCGGATGCTCCTTGCGGTCTGTGATCACGTCGTAGACATTCTGGAATACATGAAGCGGATTGGTATCGTCACACTCTTTTTCCATCAGCGGCTTAAAGAAACAGGTACGGTTTCCGGTATGGCAGGCTGCTCCTACCTGATCTACTTTTGCAAGGATGGTGTCATTGTCGCAGTCAATCGTAAGAGATTTTACATACTGGACATGACCGGAAGTGAGACCTTTTGTCCAGAGCTCATTTCTGCTGCGGCTCCAGTAAGTCATTTTTCCAAGCTTCAGTGTGGTATCAAAAGCCAGCTCATTCATGTAAGCCAGCATCAGCACCTCATCCGTACGGTAGTCCTGCACAATAACAGGAACCATTCCGTCACTGTTCAGCTTAAAATCAGACCATGCAATATTGCTCTTATAAGTGTTCACCGGAATTCCTGCTTTTTCACAGTCTTCTTTCAGTGTGTGCAGATCATTCTCCATGCTGCTTACATATGCACCGCAAAGAGCAGAAACTGCATCATCTTTCAGAAGTTCCATGACTTTCTCTTCCTTGCTCTCATCTGTGTGAAGGATGATCGGCACAGAGGAGATTTCTGCGATCTCATCCTGCACAGCGTCCAGCACAAGAACGCGGTCTGCATATTCCTCAATCAGATCCTGGTTCTCTGTAAACTCTCTGAGATCAGAAATACTTATGACCATACGCTCTTTTCCGAAACGTCTGGATACTTCTTCCAGAAGCTCGATATTGCTCTCTTTGGAAAAATTCAGCACAACTCTGGCGCATCCTGCATAGATCAGTTTCTTTACATCTTCCACACGCTTGATATTTCCGGCTGCGATCACCGGGATCTCCGCGCTGCGGCAGATGTCCCGGATCTTTCCGATGGCACGGTCGTGTTCTGCATCAGCAGAAGAAAAGTCAAAAACCAGCAGTTCATCTGCTCCGTTGTCACCATAAAATTTCGCAAGTGTTTCTACATTTCCATCTCCGAAAAGATTTCTCTGTCCAAATCCTGTCACGGCCTTCTCAGAATGAAGATAAAGACAGGGGATCAACTGTTTATTCATAACCTCTCCTTTGTATCAGAGACTTCCCTTTGTGGAAAGTACGTCTGTGATTCGGGAATCATACTGTGTGGCAGCATCAAGAGCTTTTGCAAAGCTTTTGAACATAGCTTCTGCAACGTGATGGCTGTTTCCGCCTGAGAGAACCTTGATATGAAGGTTCATTGCTGCAGAATAGGAAACTGCATAGAAAAACTCTTTCACCATTTCCGTTGCCATATCGCCCATCTTCTCAGTGGAAAATTCTGCATCCCAGCCAAGATACGGTCTTCCGGAAAGATCCACAGCACAAAGTACCAGAACCTCATCCATAGGAAGGATGCAGCTGCCGTAGCGTTTAATGCCTTTTTTGTCGCCTACTGCTTCACGGATGGCATTTCCAAGGACAATTCCTGTATCTTCGATGGTATGGTGGTCATCCACATTCAGATCACCATGAACCGTGAGATCCATATCATAAAGTCCGTGACGCGTAAAACCATCCAGCATATGATCAAAAAATCCAATTCCTGTACTGATATCAGAACGCCCGGTTCCGTCAATATTCAGTTTCATCTGGATCTGTGTTTCTTTTGTATTTCTTTCAATGGATGCTTCTCTTGCCATTATTCGTTCTCCTTATCCTCATCTTCAAAACGGACAGCAATGGAATTGGCATGCGCTGTCAGCTGTTCGGATGTGGCAAACTGTACGATATC
>CAVBVT010000057.1:4779-8758 GCA_963598855.1 Eggerthellaceae bacterium | reverse complement strand
ATCCTTGTGGATCTTCTTCAGTGCCTTCCTGGAATAATATACAATGCTTGATTTTTTGATGAAATCATCAACAGAAAGTGCTGAGAAGAATTTGGCAGTTCCGTTGGTCGGAAGTACGTGGTTCGGCCCTGCAAAATAATCTCCAAGAGGCTCAGAACTGTACTGTCCGATAAAGATCGCACCTGCATTGCGGACTTTCATCATATCCTCAAATGGATTCTTGGTAACGATCTCCATATGCTCAGAAGCGATCTCATTGGCAGCGTCAATGGCTTCATCCATATCCTCTGCGATCAGGATGTAGCCAAAATTCTCAAGGGATTTCTCAATGATGGCTTTTCTGGAAAGCTTCTCCACAAAACCTTTGACTTCTTTATCAACCTGGTCTGCAAATTCCTCGCTTGTTGTGATCAGAATCGCAGATGCCATCTCATCGTGCTCTGCCTGTGAAAGAAGGTCTGCTGCAATATAGTGCGGATTCGCTGTTTCATCTGCAAGAACAAGGATCTCACTTGGGCCTGCGATGGAATCAATGCTTACATAACCATAAACAGCTTTTTTTGCAAGGGCTACAAAAATATTTCCAGGTCCTACGATCTTGTCTACTTTCGGGATACTCTCTGTTCCATATGCAAGAGCACCGATCGCCTGCGCGCCGCCTACTTTGTAGATTTCATCTGCACCTGCTTCATTGGCAGCTACCAGTGTGCTTGGATTTACCTTTCCGTCTTTTCCAGGAGGTGTTGTCATCACGATGCGGTCAACACCTGCAACTTTTGCAGGAACGATGTTCATAAGTACAGAAGACGGATAAACTGCTTTTCCGCCCGGAACATAGACGCCTACACGGTTCAGGGCAGTTACTTTCTGTCCAAGCATGGTTCCGTCTGTTGTGCTTGTGAACCAGCTGTTCTGAAGCTGTTTCTCATGAAAGCTGCGGATGTTTACAAGAGCCTTGCGGATCACATCGATCAGTGACGGATCTACCAGTTTATATGCCTCGTCGATCTCCTCCTGTGTGACACGGATCGTTTCTTTGGTTACTTCAACTTTATCAAATTCTTTTGTGTATTCGAAAAGTGCTGCATCTCCCTCTGCCTTTACTTTTGTGAGGATATCTGCTACTGCATCTTCATATTTGCCGTAATTGTTCGGGCTTCTTTTTAAAAGATTCTCCAGAATATCTTTTGTAGATTCCTTGGTCAGTTTTACCTTACGCATATTAAATCTCTGCCTTCTTTCTGTATTTGGTTCTCCGGATAGTCCGGAGAATTTACTTCACCACGCTTCTTAATTCTGTGATCAGTTTGCGGATGCGCTCATCTTCCATCTTCATGCTTACCTGGTTGACTACCATACGTGCAGACAGCGGGCAAACCTCCTCCAGTATTTTCAGTCCGTTCTCCCGGAGAGTACTTCCTGTTTCCACGATATCCACGATCACCTCAGAAAGACCAACAATGGGAGCAAGCTCAATGGAACCGTTCAGTTTGATGATTTCCACAGTCTGATGCTTCTTATTATAGAAGTAATCCTTTGCAATATTCGGGTATTTCGTCGCTACACGGATCAGCTGGTTGTTGTTCAGTACCTCACGGGCATTTTCTGGCCCGCACACACACATACGGCAGGCTCCGAATCCCAGATCCATGACCTCGTAAAGCTTGCGTCCTTCTTCCAGGATCGTATCTTTTCCTACGATACCGATATCCGCTGCACCGTACTCCACATAAGTCGGTACATCCGGTCCTTTTGCAAGGAAAAATTTCATTTTCAGTTCCTCATTGACAAAGATCAGTTTTCGGGAGTCCTTGTCGCGCATCTCCTCACATGTGATTCCGATCTTTTCGAACATATCCAAAGTCTTGTTAGCCAGACGCCCTTTTGTGAGGGCAAATGTAAGATATCTCATCAGTCCTGCTCCTCCTTTGCCGGGCGTAATGCCACGTTTTTACCTTCTTTACGAAGTTTCATAGCTTTTTTGATCGCTTCTTTTAACTCACCCTGTGTGTATGTGATCACAATTGTTTCCTCGCCAGCCGGAACATCCAGTTTCTGCCTGGAAAGAGCAAGCATCAGGTTATCCACAACAATGGCAAAACCAATAGAAGAAGCCGGTTTTCCGAAATGTTTCATCAACTCATTGTAACGTCCGCCTTTAACCAACGGCTCACCGGTTCCATATGTATAGGCCTGGAAAATAATTCCTGTATAGTAGCGGAATTTACTCAGCATTCCAAAGTCAAACGCAATATATTTCTCACATCCGTAAAGTTTCAGGATCTCGTAGATCTCCTCCAGACGGCTTACAGCTGCCAGAGCTTCCGGATTGGTAGTAAGAGATTTTGCTTTCTCCAGGACTTCCGCAGAACCGAACATCTGCGGCAGCTCTGCAAAAGCTTTGGAAAGATTCTCATCCAGGCTCTGTCCCTTCAGAAGTTCTTCCACGCCAAAATAATTCTTCTGGGAGATCAGTTCTCGAAGATGTTCCTCCATCTCCGGTTCTAAGTCTGCCTCTGCAAGAAGGGATTTGTAATAATCCACCTGTCCCACACTGACCTGAAACTCTGTAAGGCCTGCTGCCTTCAGACATTCCACTGTCATGGCAAGGATCTCCGCATCTGCTACTGCGGAATCATCTCCGATATGTTCCACACCCATCTGGGTATTCTCTTTCATCTGTCCTCTGTAACTGGAATTATTGATAAAAGTATTTCCAGTATAGCAGAGACTTACCGGACCATTCTCCGGATCAAAATAGGTTGCACACGCTCTTGATACAGACGGTGTAAAGTCCGGTCTTAAAACAAGGGTATTACCCTCTCTGTCAAAAAATTTATAAAGATCTTTGGACGGAATCGTTCCGACTTCATTGCTGAATACTTCAAAATATTCAAATCCTGGTGTCTCTATATCTTCGTATCCATATCTTGAAAACACCTGATGGAGCTCCTTCTGGAGCCGTTTCTTGCGGCTGCATTCCTCTCCATAAATGTCCCGCACACCTTCAGGTGTATGAAAAATACGCTGCATGATGATCTCCTCCGTAAAACAATTTGAAATTCTGCGGAATCACTTTAGTTCGTTACCATGCTACCACAGAAAAACTAAAATAGATTATATAGGAAACTTTTCCAAAAGTCAATCCCGTAATTGCAGATCTTTCTGTATCCCGTCCAGATATGGTACCAGAAATCCACTTTTTCCAAGGAGATAAAACTCCTCATCCAGCTCATCTCTCCGGAAACTTTTTCTTCCGCCATCCTCCATACGCTTCCAGAATTCCTGAAGTTTACGAAGTGTCAGATAGTAAAAAACATTATCTGCGCTGAAATAGATCAGAAAAAAAGCAATCCCCTTCTGTTTTTCAAACTCTTCCATAAAAGCTACCTGGTGAGGATGAATATTTGCAAGGGGAAAGGTCTTTACACAGCATTCTTTTGCATCGAAGCAGACAGGGATCCCCTGCACTGCTCCGATATAGTCTACTGTACTTTTCTGTTCAAAATAGGCCAGTGTGATGTGACGGCTGTTCTTGTCCATTTTCACCGGTGTGATAGGTGTGGGGATCTTCTGGATCAGGGCAAGCCCTTTCTCTCTGTACTGGTCATTGGTTCTGTTGATCAGTTCCTCCAGGGTGGAACCTCTGAGACCTCTGCTGTTCCATGTTGCCATTTTTTATCCTGCCTTTTAATTCAGAAGCTTGATGGACGGGAAGTAGCGGATCTCAGCTTTTCCGACGATCTGGTCAAACCGTACATAAGTGTTTGTCCAGTATCTGGAATCCTTGGAATTATTACGGTTATCCCCCATCATAAAATAACAGTCCTCAGGGACTTCATATGGTCCAAAACTTCCAAGAGGCGTCTCTGGCACAAAAGAGTCATCCAGTGGAGTCTCTGAATCATTGATATATACTTTACCGTTTTTGATCTCAACTTTATCTCCTGGAAGTCCGATGATACGTTTAATAAAAAGC
>CAVBVT010000057.1:0-4769 GCA_963598855.1 Eggerthellaceae bacterium | reverse complement strand
ATAAAAAGCTGTGACTCATCATCCGGATATTTAAAGATCACAATGTCGAAACGCTCAGGGTCTTTCCATTTTTTTGAGACCTCATTTCCAAAAAGATTCATATTCAGACCATAAGCCAGACGGAATCCAAAGATACGGTCTCCTGTCATAATGGTATTTTCCATAGATGGGGATGGAATTTTTGCATTGATCAGTACTACATTATTGATAACAAGGACTACAACCACCACAATGATGATCATCTTCACATAGTCCCATATTTCATTCCAGATTTTCATAATAATTCTCCTCCAAATGTTCCTCTTTTAATGTTCCAAGAAAGATCTCCGGTACCGGTGCTGTGAACGCTTTTCCCGAAAGATAAGAAAGTGTACCTTCCATTGAAGGGAATTCCAAACGGAAGGAATGAAGCAGCTGGCTTTTTATCTTCTCTCCTTTTCTTCCATATTTCGGATCTCCCACCACAGGATGGCCATCTGATGCCAGATGTGCACGGATCTGGTGTGCACGTCCTGTGATCAGCTCTACATTAAGAAGCGTCTGTTTCCCGTTGTTTCCCAGGGGAAAATATTTCGTCTCAATAGGCAGCGCGCCTTCTTTCTCTGATCTGTAGATGGTTACTTTGTTATTTTTTTTATCTTTTGTCAAGTAACCTTTAATGTGCTTCTCTTCTTCCAGCACGCCTTCCACCAGGCACAGATAATACTTATGGAGATTTCTGGACTTAAACATTCCGGAAAGCTCCTGCAGTCCTGGAAGGCTCTTTCCTGCCGCGATCAGACCTGTGGTATTCCTGTCAAGACGGTTGCATACAGACGGCCGGAATGTCCGAAGTTCCTCTTCTGTGAGGCTTCCATTTTCAAGAAGATACCCTGTCAGATATTCCACCAGGGAAGGTGTTCCGTCATCTGCCGGCTGGGAAAGCATTCCTGAAGGCTTGTTGATCAGCAGGATATGTTCGTCTTCATATATAATATCCAGAGAATGCTTCGCTCTTGGTGCAGGAACACTTCCGCTGAATTTCTCAAAAGTCTCATCACTTAAAAATAGCTTCACATGATCTCCGGAAAGCAGCTTCTCATTGCCGGTTGCTTTCTTTCCATTAAGCGTGATGTTTTTCTTTCGCATCATTTTATAGAAGAAACTCTTGGGTGCCTCTCTTAAAAGTTTCGCCAGATATTTGTCAAAACGCTGCCCTGCCTCGTTGTCATTGATGATAAATTCTTTCATTATATAATACTCCTACAGACAGATTGCCAAGATCGTATGCTTGATCAGCTCTTCCCTGGAAAGATCCGGATAACGGTCATCTGGTGTGAATTTGATCCCGCTTCGCAGAGATTCTTTATGCTCGTTCATGGAATCCAGACGTTCCAGATATGGTTTCAGGTCTTTAAGGATCTTCACATCTACCTTGTATCCGTTCTTACGCACGATCTTCTGGGACTGTTCCGCCAGATATGCAGTATCTGCCTTGGGATCGCTGGTGTAGCCTACCACTGTATTTCCGCATACAGCAACTGCATCAAGATAGCCGCTCTTTTCATAAAAAGTCATGTACATCTCATAAGACATGACCAGATCTCCTGCATGACTCCGGATCTCTTTATAAAGCTTCTCATCCATCGGACGGCGCATCAGGATCATGAGCAGACTCACCATGGATTTGCAGCCAGGAAGGCAACCTACCACTGTAAGCACGGTCCATACGGTCATCCTTGTGCCATTAACCGCCCAGGCCACAAAAAAGATCAGAAGCGGCAAGGAAAAAAGGCCTGCTGTGATCAGAAGACGTCGTTTTTTTTCACTGTTGAAGTATCCGAAATCACCTTTTCTTGTTTTTGTTTTTTTTGTATTTTTCATTTGCGGAACTCCTTACCTGTGTTTTTTGTATCTGTTTCGATGAAGAACCTGGATTCTTTCTGCCGGAATTTCTGCCTGCGGACTTTCGTGTTCCCTGATTTCTGTCAGCGTTCCTTTTGCCGGAAGTATTTTTCCCATGAAGCTCTCTCGGACGGATCAGGCATTTCGGACCAAACCCTACCAGATCCATCCTGCCTGTCATTTTAAGCCCCTCCAGGATCAGTTCCCTGTTCTCCGGGTTCTTGTACTGCATCAAAGCTCTCTGGATCGCTTTTTCATGCGGATTCTTCGGCACATATACTTTCTCCCCTGTAAGAGGATGTATCCCCGTATAATACATACAGGTAGAAAGTGTTGACGGAGTGGGGTAAAAATCCTGCACCTGTTCCGGTGTAAATCCAAGATCCCGGACATATTCCGCAAGCTTCACGGCTTCCTTCATGGTACATCCCGGATGAGAGGACATAAAGTAAGGAACTGCGTACTGCTGCTTGCCTGTACGGGCATTAGCCTTTTCATATTCTTTCAGAAAGCCTTCATAAACTGCATGCTGCGGTTTCCCCATATATTTCAGGACTTCATCTGAAACGTGTTCCGGTGCAACACGAAGCTGTCCGCTGACATGATATTTCACAAGTTCATTTAAAAATGTCTTGTCCGGATCTGCCATCAGATAATCAAAACGGATTCCGGAACGTACAAAAACTTTCTTAACTTTCGGAATATTCCGAACTTTCCTGAGAAGTGTAAGATAATCCTTGTGATCCACAGTAAGGTTCTTGCATGGAGATGGAAACAGGCACTGCCGATTCTGGCAGACACCTTTTGTCAGTTGCTTCTTACAGGACGGATGACGGAAATCTGCTGTCGGGCCGCCTACATCATGGATATAGCCCTTGAAATCAGGATCTTCTGTCATCTTTACTGCTTCTTTCAGAATGGATTCATGGCTCCTTGTCTGAAGGATACGTCCCTGATGAAATGTCAGTGCACAGAAATTGCAGCTTCCGAAACATCCACGGTTGCTGGTAAGACTGAACTTGATCTCTTTCAGTGCAGGAATCCCTCCGTCTTTCTGATACATAGGATGATACTGGCCTGTATAAGGCAGATCATAAACATCATCCATTTCTGTCTGGGATAATGGCAAAGCCGGCGGATTCTGGATCACGTAGCCGCGATTTCCATAGGATTCTGCCAGCGGCTTCGCAGTAAACGGATCTGTGTTCCGGTACTGAATGGCAAAACTGTCTGCATAAGCCTTCTTATCTGTCTGTACCTGCTCAAAATCCGGAAGTATCAGAGGCTCGTACACTCTGCCGATATCATGGCTCTTAAAAACGGTTCCTGCCACATAGGTGATCTCCTCCACTGGGATACCGCTCTGCAGTGCCTCTGCGATCTCCAGGATCGAATGCTCCCCCATACCATAAGAAATAATATCTGCGCCGGAATCAATAAGAATACTGTGCTTGACCTTGTTTTCCCAGTAATCGTAATGCGCCATTCTCCGAAGACTTGCCTCAATGCCGCCAAGGATAATAGGCGTATGCTTATATGTCTGCCGGATCAGATTGCTGTATACAACCGAAGCCCGATCCGGTCTTAAGCCCATTTTCCCTCCCGGGGAATAGGCATCTGTACTTCTGTGTTTCTTGGAAACTGTGTAATGATTCACCATGGAATCCATGTTTCCTGCTGTAACAAGAAAACCCAGGCGCGGTTCCCCGAACACCTGGATACTCTCTTTCTTTCGCCAGTCCGGCTGGGGGATCATACCTACACGGTAGCCTCTGCTCTCCAGAAGACGTCCGATGATGGCTGATCCAAAAGACGGATGATCTACGTAGGCATCGCCTGTAACATAGACAAAATCAACCGCCTCCCAGTCTCTTGACTTCATATCTTCCCTTGTAACCGGTAAAAAATCCTGCATTTATCATTCCTCATATGTATGTATATTTTCAGATTTCCGAATCTTTCAGCCAGTAATGCCGTGCTGCCTACATGCTGTGATGAACAGCCTGCGCCCTGTAGCCTTCGGCAATGATGTCCAGCTGTCTGTGAAATCTCTCCAGCTGCCGCAGATCCTTGGTCTTAAATACCCTGAGGAATTCATCCTGGATCTTGCTGACTTCACGCTCACTGGATACCCGGTAAAGATTCTCGATATTATTCAGAATATCCTTCACCAGATTGGACTGCATCTGTGAGGAGTTCTGTGCATCCATAATCTCATTTCGCACAGAGGACATCTCATGATCCAGTGAAATAATGGCATCCGATGCCTTGCTGAGACGTTCTGCCACATGAGGCGGCATGTCGCCTTTATATTTATACTGAAGAGAATGCTCAATAGTTGCCCAGAAATTCATTGCCATCGTACGGATCTGGATCTCTACCTGCAGCCTCTTTGGCCCGTCAATCGTTTCTACTGTATAGTAGAGGATCATATGATAGCTGCGGTATCCGCTCTGCTTGATATGGGTGAGATAATTCTTCTCACTTTTTACTTCCATATCGGTTCTTCTTCGGATAATGGCAGCTACTGTATCAATATCTTCCTCAAACTGGCAGATGATCCTGACTCCTGCAAGATCCTCCACCTCAGTCTCCATCTGCTCGATGGGGATATGTTTGCGCTGCATCTTCTCCAGGATACTGGAGACACTTTTTACCCTTCCACTGACCTGTTCAATGGGGGAATAACGATCGTTCTCACGATACTCTTCTATCATATGTTCAAATTTGACTGTCAGTTCCTTGACAGCCAGCTCATAAGGGCACAGAATACTTCGCCATAACTGTATTTCCATGTTGCTCGCTCCTTAAATCTGCTGTCACCTTTAAAGTCTAGTACAGCGAATATTAAGTAAACGCTATATTGACTTGTCTGATTTTTCATA
>CAVBVT010000056.1:6943-17720 GCA_963598855.1 Eggerthellaceae bacterium | reverse complement strand
GATAAAAGTTACGGTATTCAGGTAGCCAAAGTTGTCGGTGTACCGGATTCCGTTATCCAGCGGGCAAAAGAACTGGTAGAAGAACTCAGTGACGCGGACATTACTGCAGCTGTAAAAGATCTGACGGCTCCTAAGAAAAAGCAGAAGATTTCTTATGATCAGGTAGATATGGCACAGATGTCCCTGTTTGACACTGTGCAGGATAATGATATCATTGAGGAGATCAAAGGCCTGGAGATCGGTAATCTGACACCAATGGAAGCACTGAACATTCTCTATAACCTGCAGAACAAAATAAAGAACCGGTGGTGATCATTTGAGAAAAATTGCAGTTTTAGACCAGAATACCATTGATAAGATCGCGGCAGGAGAGGTTGTAGAACGGCCTTCCTCCGTTGTAAAAGAGCTTGTTGAAAACGCTATTGATGCAGGAGCTACAGCGATCACTGTAGAAATCACAGACGGTGGAAAAAAGCTGATCCGTATTACAGACAACGGTTCCGGAATGGAAGCGGAACAGGTTCCTCTTGCATTTCTCCGCCATGCCACAAGCAAGATTGAAAAAGTGGAGGATCTTGTCCACATCGCTTCCCTTGGTTTCCGAGGCGAGGCTCTTTCCAGTATTGCAGCTGTGGCCCAGGTGGAACTGATCACCAAAACTCCATCTGCCATCAGCGGCACCCGCTATGTGATCGAAGGCGGCCAGGAACAGTCCTTAGAAGAAATGGGAGCTCCAGAGGGAACCACCTTCCTGATCCGAAATCTTTTTTATAATACACCAGCAAGAAGTAAATTTCTGAAATCAGATACAACAGAAGCTGGTTATATCAACACACTGATGGAACAGCTGGCCCTTTCCCATCCGGAGATTTCCTTTAAATATATCCAGAACCGTCAGGTCAAACTTTCCAGCTCCGGAAATTACAGTGTCAAAGACGTGATCTACAGCGTTTACGGACGTGATATTGCCAAGGCTCTTCTGGAAGTTTCCTACGAGAATGACTTTATGAAGATCGAAGGCTTTGTGGGAAAACCGGAAATTTCCAGAGGAAACCGTACTTTCGAAAATTATTATATCAATGGAAGATATGTAAAAAACAAGATCATTACCAAAGCTATTGAAGATGGATATAAAGGCTTTGTCATGCAGCATAAATTTCCGTTTGTTTCTCTCCGGATCGAGATGGATGGAAATGATCTGGACGTGAATGTACACCCGGCTAAAAGAGAAGTACGTTTTGCCAGAGAAACAGAAGTTTACACAGCAATCTATGAAACAGTCCGGAAAGCAGTTACTCACAGAGAACTGATCCCACAGGTATCCGTTGGAAAAGAAACACCGGTATCCCGCACTGAACAGGTAAAACCCGGAAACGTACCGGAACCCTTTGAAGTAAAAAGACGCCAGGAAATGTATGGAAGCAGACCGGCTGCAGTTTCATCCTACAACAGCAGATCGGCATCTTCAGCTGCCAGTACAACATTTTCGCCAAAAACAGCAGAAGATTCCGTGCAGGAAAACTCTTTTTATAATTCCAAACCTTTTACAAAAGAAGAGGAGGAGATGTTTTCCGGAACTTTAAAAGAAAAAAATATCTGCGAAAGCATAGTGATACCGAATACGCAAAATCCACAGGATAACAATATCGTTTTCAATACGAAACCTTCCATATTCGAAGTTTCCGGTGAATCCAGTAAAATCAGTGAAATCGCATCCAGAGAATCAGGAAATGATTCTGTCCCTGTATATAGCTCAACAGATATACCGGAATCTGATATTTCACGCAAACAGCCTGAAAGCCCTGATACTGTTCCAGAAGATTCTGACACCAAGCCAGAATCCCCCGTCCCCACTGAACAGCCCAAGCAGCTGGAACTTTTTGAGGAACGGCTTCTTGCACCGGAATCCAGAAGCCGCCACAAGCTGATCGGACAGCTGTTCGACACTTACTGGCTGGTACAGTTTGAGGATAATTTTTACATTATAGACCAACATGCGGCACATGAAAAAGTATATTATGAGCGGTTTGTGAAATTATTTAAATCTCAGGAGATCCAGTCTCAGTATTTAAGCCCGCCGCTGATTGTTTCCCTTAGCCTGGAGGAAGAAAGTCTTCTGAAAGCAAACGAAAACTATTTCCGGGATTTCGGCTTCGAGATCGAGCCATTCGGCGGCCGGGAATACAGTATCAGTGCAGTGCCTTCCCTGCTTCTTGGAATGACCGAGGAAGAAGTATTCCTGGAAATGCTGGATCATCTCGGCGCAGACGGCACAAAAGATGCTTTTGAGCTGTTTACTGCAAGACTTGCCACTATGGCCTGCAAAGCAGCTGTAAAAGGAAATCATGCCATGTCACCTCAGGAGGCCGACAAACTGATCGACGAGCTCCTGACCCTGGAAAATCCTTATAACTGCCCTCATGGAAGACCAACCATTATTTCCATGACAAAGACAGAAATCGAAAAGAAATTTAAACGTATCGTATAACACGGGAGGATATTATGAAGAAACCTCTGATTGTTCTTACCGGACCTACTGCTGTGGGAAAAACAAAGCTTTCTATTGCTCTCGCAAAAGCAGTGAACGGTGAGATCATATCTGCAGACTCCATGCAGGTATACCGCTATATGGATGTTGGTTCCGCCAAGATCACTCCGGATGAAATGGACGGTGTCCCTCACCATCTGGTAGATGTGCTGGATCCTACAGAAGATTTTAATATCGTGCTTTTTCAGCAGCTGGCAAAAAAAGCAATGGAAGAGATCTACTCAAAAAGCAGGATTCCCATCCTGGTGGGAGGTACCGGATTTTATATCCAGGCGATCACCAGGGATATTGATTTTACCCAGTCAGAGCAGGATGACAGCTATCGCAAAGAACTGGAAGCATTAGCAGTAGAAAAAGGCAACACTTTTCTCCATGATATGCTTGCATCTGTTGATCCGAAATCAGCAGAAGATATTCACGAAAATAATGTAAAACGTGTGATCCGTGCGCTGGAATTCTATAAACAGAACGGTACCCGGATCTCCGAACATAATGAGGAGCAGAAAGAACATGTAAGTCCCTATGATCTGGCTTATTTTGTTCTGAATGCGCCGCGCCCTCTTCTCTATGAGCGAATTGATGCAAGAGTAGATGAGATGCTGAAA
This sequence comes from Eggerthellaceae bacterium, assembly GCA_963598855.1. Classification (GTDB taxonomy): domain Bacteria; phylum Bacillota; class Clostridia; order Lachnospirales; family Lachnospiraceae; genus Blautia_A. Next base: position 14,567 of record CAVBVT010000056.1, on the reverse strand, counting down.
AACGGCCTCGTAGAAGAAGTAAAAACACTTCAGCGGATGGGCTGCCACAGAGGAATGGTATCCATGCAGGGCCTGGGTTATAAAGAAATCCTGGCATGGCTGGAAGGAGAGTATCCTTATGAAGAAGCCGTCCGTATCCTGAAGCGCGACACCAGACACTTTGCCAAGCGGCAGCTAACCTGGTTCCGCAGAGAAGGAGAAGTAACCTGGGTGGATAAAGATAAGTTTGATTACAATGACAGCAGGATCCTTGATTACATGCTTTCCGTATGCAGGTAAAAAGGGATTCTTCTGTCTGAACAATAAAAATAGAAGGAAAAGATTATTATGAAAGAAATGTATGCACAGCTTGGAATCTCTTCCGAAGTTTACGATTTCGGAAAGAAAGTAGAAGATTCCCTGAAAGAACGTTTTGAAAAATTTGACCAGACTGCAGAATATAATCAGATGAAAGTGATCCATGCCATGCAGAAAAACCGCGTCAGCGAAGCATGTTTCGGAGCTTCCTCCGGATATGGATACAATGACCTTGGCCGCGAAACCTTAGAACAGGTTTACGCAGATACTTTCCACACAGAAGCCTGCCTGGTTCGCCCGCAGATCACCTGCGGAACCCATGCACTTGCCATTGCATTGTTTGGAAATTTACGTCCGGGAGATGAGCTGCTTTCCCCTGTTGGAAAGCCATATGACACTCTGGAAGAAGTGATCGGTATCCGTCCGTCCAACGGTTCCCTTGCAGAATATGGGGTAAAATACCGTCAGGTAGATCTTCTTTCCGATGGCACTTTCGATTATGAAAACATCAAAAAAGCAATTAACGAAAAAACAAAACTGGTAACGATCCAGCGTTCCAAAGGCTACCAGACACGTCCCTCCTTCTCCGTAAAACAGATCGGCGAGCTGATCGCTTTTGTAAAGAAGATCAAGCCTGATGTGATCTGCATGGTAGATAACTGCTACGGTGAATTTGTAGATACCATCGAGCCAAGTGATGTAGGAGCTGATATGATGGTTGGCTCTCTGATCAAGAATCCAGGCGGCGGACTTGCACCGATCGGCGGATATATTGCAGGAAAAAAAGACTGCGTGGAAAACGCTTCTTATCGTATGTCCTGCCCAGGACTTGGCATGGAAGTTGGTGCTACCCTCGGTGTAAACCGTTCTTTCTTCCAGGGATTTTTCCTTGCACCAATGGTTACAAAAGGAGCTTTAAAAGGAGCTGTTTTTGCAGCTAATATTTATGAAAAACTTGGTTTTCCGGTAGTACCGAACAGCACAGAACCACGTCAGGATATCATTCAGGCTGTAACTCTTGGAACTCCGGAAGGACTTGTCGCATTTTGCCAGGGAATCCAGGCAGCCGCACCTGTAGACAGTTTCGTAACACCGGAACCATGGGATATGCCAGGTTATGACAGCCAGGTTATCATGGCAGCCGGAGCATTTATCCAGGGATCATCCATCGAGCTTTCCGCAGACGGTCCTATGAAAGATCCGTACGCTGTTTATTTCCAAGGCGGACTTACCTGGGAACATGCAAAACTTGGAATCCTGAAATCTCTTCAGTATATGGTTGATAAGGATCTTGTAAAATTATGAAACAGATTATCATAGTCGGTGCAGGTGCATCCGGCCTTGTGGCAGCAATAAATGCTGCTGCAGGCGGAGCAGCTGTCACAGTGCTGGAACAGAATGACCGTCCTGGCCGGAAGATCTGTGCTACAGGAAACGGCCGCTGCAATATGACCAATCTAGACCAGACAGAAGGTGTTTACAGAGGAACACATCCGGAATTTGTAAAAGATGCTCTTGAACAATTTTCTGTGAACGATACGATTTCTTTCTTTCAGGAACTGGGAATCTGCATCACAGACCGCAATGGCTGGATCTATCCCCGGAGCAATCAGGCCCAGAGTGTGGTAGATGTGCTTACTATGAAAGCACGCAGTCTGAAAGTAAAACTGAAAACCAATCAGTATGTCACAGGCGTGTCTTTCTCTGACGGACACTATAATGTCCATACGGATGGCTGGACTTACACCTGCGATACAGTGATCCTCGCCAATGGTTCCAGAGCTTCTTCTGTTGCCGGTTCCAGTGAAAGCGGATACGAAATAGCCCAAAGTCTTGGCCATCATCTTATTGAACCTCTGCCTGCGCTGACAGCCCTTAAATGTAAAGGGAATTCGTTTTCCAGTTGGAGCGGTGTGCGCACAGAGGGAAAAGTAACTCTATATATCAACGGCACACCAGAAATTTCCCAGCAGGGAGAACTGCAGCTTACAGACTATGGCATATCCGGAATTCCGGTATTTCAGATTTCCCGTTACGCGATCCGTGCTGTTCACGAAAAGAAAAAAGCTGAACTGTCCATCAACTTTTTTCCTGAATTATCAAAAGAAGAACTCCAGGAATATCTCAGCAAAAGACAAAAGGAATGTCCGTATAAAAGCGGAAAAGAACTTCTTACAGGCTTGTTCCCTGAGAAACTGATCCGCGTTTTATCTGCACAGAAAGATCTGGTTTCTGCAATTACAGATTTCCGGCTTTCTGTAAAAGATGGCCTTTCTTTTGAACAGGCACAGGTCTGCTCCGGCGGTGTTGATACTTCCGAAGTAGACTGTCATACCATGGAATCCAGGCTTCATAAAGGGCTTTATTTCGCCGGAGAACTTCTTGACATTGATGGAACCTGCGGGGGATACAATCTTCAGTGGGCCTGGTCAAGCGGTGCCGCAGCCGGCATTCACGCAGCAAAGGAGGAGAATTCATGATCCGGATCACACAGATGAAACTGCCGATCACCCACACCGAAGAGCAGCTTCAGAAAAAGATCGCCAAAACACTTCGTCTTGGCAGCACACCATTTACTTATAAGATCCACAAACAATCTCTGGATGCACGTCATAAAGATGATAAAAAATTTGTTTACACCATCGATGTAAAAACAGATAATGAATCCCGTATCCTTAAAAAGGTTCACGATAAAAATGTTATGTTAACTAAAGAGATTCGCTATCATTTTCCTGAACCAGGCTCTGAAAAACTGGTTCATCCGCCAGTTGTGATCGGAAGCGGACCTGCTGGTTTGTTCTGCGCATGGTATCTTGCAAAGGCCGGCTACTGTCCTCTTGTACTGGAACGTGGTGAAGAAGCTGACAAACGGCAGAAAACAGTAGAACAGTTCTGGAAAAACGGTGTTCTTAACCCGAACTCCAACGTACAGTTCGGAGAAGGCGGTGCAGGAACTTTTTCTGACGGAAAACTGAACACCCTTGTAAAAGATACTTTCGGGAGAGGAAAAGAAGTTCTGTCCCGTTTTGTGGAGGCTGGAGCACCTGCCGAGATCCTTTATCAGCAAAAACCACATCTTGGTACAGATCAGCTGGTGGGAATCGTTCAGTTTATGCGCCATCAGATCGAAGAGATGGGCGGTCAGTTTCGTTTTCGCTCCACTGTAACGGATTTTATTTTGAACGATGGACGCCTGGAAGGTGTTATGGTCAATGATCAGGAGAAGATTCCTGCAGAAGTCTGTGTTCTGGCGCCTGGACACAGTGCAAGAGATACTTTTTCCATGTTAAAAAAACGCGGAGTTCATATGGAGCCGAAATCTTTTGCCGTAGGCGTGCGTGTGGAACATCCACAGACTATGATCAATCAGGATCTTTACGGAGAACCAGAAAATGAACGTCTGGGAGCTGCCAGCTACAAAGTTACCCATACGCTGGAAAATCGACGTGGTGTTTATTCTTTCTGTATGTGTCCGGGCGGTTATGTCGTAAATGCTTCTTCGGAAGAGGGAATGCTTGCGGTAAATGGCATGAGTTATCAGGCACGCGACAGCCATAACGCCAACAGTGCCATTATTGTCACGGTCAATCCTTCTGATTTTCCGGAAGAAGGAGTTCTCGGAGGAATTGCGCTTCAGCGGAAACTGGAACTTACAGCCTGGGAGATTGGAAATGGTAAAGTTCCAGTGCAGCTTTTTAAAGATTACTGCAACAATCGGAAAAGCACAGAATTTGGCGAAGTGACTCCATGTATCAAAGGAGAATATACTCTTGCCAACGTCCGGAGCATTTTCCCGAAAGAGATCGGAGATTCTATCGAAGCCGGTATCCATGCTTTTGGAAAAAAACTTACAGGTTTTGACAGGCCGGATGCTCTTCTGGAGGGGGTGGAAAGTAGAACTTCATCCCCTGTAAGGATCGTCCGTGACCATAAAGAACTTACTTCTAATATAGAAGGAATTTATCCCTGCGGTGAGGGAGCCGGCTATGCAGGCGGTATCACTTCCGCAGCTATGGACGGAATTAAAGTAGCAGAAGCAGTGGCTTCCATCTATTCTCTTCCCTTAAACAAAATGTGAAAAAAGTGGAAATTTCCGGGATAGAGTGTACATCCCCTGTTTTTTATGCTAAAATAATCACTGCAATTTTGCATTTCCTTCTTCCGGGAGCGAAAAGGGAAATTAAATGAAAGATACAATCATGGAAATGCCAGGTTATCAACGCCCGTATGAGAAATGTTTACGGGAAGGGGAGCAGGCCTTAAGTGACAGAGAGCTTCTGGCCGTGATCCTGCGCTGCGGCGTTCAGGGTATAAGTTCCCTTGCACTGGCAGATGAAATCCTTAATTTGTCGGAACAGAACGGATATTCCGGACTTCTCGGACTGTTTCATGCCACCTTGCCCGAACTGATGAAGATTCGTGGTATCGGTAAGGTAAAAGCCATACAGCTGAAATGCATCGGGGAGCTTTCCAAACGTATGGCTGCAGCTGCAGCGAAGCCGGATCTGTCTTTTAACCGTCCCGTCACCATTGCCAGATATTATATGGAGCAGCTTCGTCATGAAGAGCAGGAGCTGCTTTACTGTATGATGCTGGACGGACATAACCATCTGACTGGAGAACAGATTTTAAGCCGCGGCACAGCCAATGCCACACTGATCACTCCGAGAGAAGTCTTTGTGGAAGCGGTGAAGTTCCGTGCTGTAAATCTGATCCTTGTCCACAATCACCCAGGCGGTGATCCGTCCCCCAGCGAAGCTGACCTGGATGTGACAAGGCGTATTTACGAAACAGGAGAAATGCTGGGAATCCATCTTCTGGATCACATTATCATAGGCGACCAGAAATACATCAGTTTTCGCGAAAAAGGGATTTTTGACGAGTACATTTAAGTGAAGGGGCAGATTTATGCTTTTTAGAAATCATTACGGAGTAGACCTGGGGAGCAGCTCTGTAAAAGTTTATTCAGCTTTTAGAAACAAGACCTACATAGAAAAAAATATGGTGGCCTATCGTGAACGAAAGATCCTTGCCATGGGTAACGAAGCATACGAAATGTTCGAAAAAGCACCGGCTGATATTACGGTGAATTCCCCTATGGCGTTTGGTATGATCGCCAATCTGGAACTTCAGGAGATCGTTTTGTACAGTATAATGCGGAAGATCGACCATACAACCGGTCTTGGTGCTGATATGTATTTTGCAGTTCCTCTTGATATGACGGCCATCGAAAAGAGAGCTTATTATCGTCTAGTCAACGGACACTGGCTTCGGAAGAACCGTGTTTTTATGGTGGAATCCCCTATTGCAGATGCGATTGCCATGAATGTGGATCTTGAGAAGGAAGAGGGCAGTATGATCGTCAACATCGGTGCCCAGAGTACGGAACTTTCCATTATCACCGAAGGAAAGATCATCATCAGCCGAAAAATTCCGATTGGCGGAAGACAAATGAACGAGTCCATCTGCAGTGAGATCCGCAAACACTACAATCTCCAGATCGGAACCCGCACGGCCAAACGTCTCAAACTGGTAATGGGACGGCTGAACGATCAGAAGAAAGAAGCCCGCAAGGTGGTAGGAATTGACAGTGTTTCCGGTCTTCCAAGAGAAGAAGTGGTCTCTGCTTCCGTAGTTAATGAGGGAATTACCAACTGTGTAAACCAGATCGCATCGGAAATGAAGACTTTTCTGGAACGTACACCGCCTCAGATCGCCTATCACATAGCAAAAGAGGGCATTTATCTCACTGGCGGCAGCACACGGCTTCCTTATCTTGATAATTACCTGGCAAGTTATACAGGCTTTGCCTTTAATCTTTCCGATCTGTACGAAACTTCTGCTGTGCGCGGCCTTGAAAAGATCATCCGCGACAGAGAACTGCGCAAATGGGCGCAGCCTGTTAAGCAGAAAAAACTGTAAAGGGGTATGTACATGAAAAACATCAGAAAAAAAGTGCGTTTTCATTTCAATTTAAAAAGCAAGCATCTCCTTGTGATCATGACGCTTTTCTGCGGAAGCTGCATTGTAGCTACAGTTGCCTCAGGATCATCGTCCTCGGCACTTCAGAGCGCGGCCGGTTTCCTTGTAGTACCATTTGAAAAAGGTATCTCCGGTGTCAGCAACATGTTTGGGGATGTAAAGAACAGTCTCCGTGATAAACAGGATGTACTTCAGGAAAATGAAGATCTTAAAAATCAGATCAACAGTCTCACTGAGCAGAATAATATCCTGATCCAGGATCAGACTGAACTTACCAGACTGAAGGAACTTTATAATCTGGACCAGGAATATTCCGACTATCCGAAAGTTGCAGCGCGGATCATCTCCAAAGATCCGGGAAACTGGTATGATACTTTTATGATCAACAAGGGCAGCAATGATGGTATCCGCATTGATAACAACGTTATTGCAGGCAAAGGTCTTGTTGGTATTGTCACAGAGGTAGGACCTTCCTGGGCAACTGTACGTTCTATTATCGATGACAGCAGCAATGTGAGCGCAATGGCAGTCAGCACTTCTGACAACTGCGTTGTCACAGGAGATCTGGAGCTTATTGATGAAGGCAAGCTGAGTTTTGAGCAGCTGTATGATCAGGACAATAAGGTAACTGTGGGTGAGCGTATCGTCACATCCAACATCAGTGAGAAATATGTAGAAGGACTGTTTATCGGCTATGTCAGTGAGATCCAGCAGGATCCCAACAACCTGACAAAAACAGGTACCATCGTTACACCGGTGGATTTTGGCCATCTCAAAGATGTATTTGTTATTACCGTCAATAAACAGGACGCAGTAGATAAATCGGAGGATGCGTCCAATGAAAAATAAGATCGTACTGTTTATTACTATTGTAGTCTGTTTTCTGCTTCAGTGTACTGTAATGGATTATATTTCCATAGGTTCCATTACACCGAACCTGCCGCTGATACTCTGCGTAGCCATGGGACTGATGCGTGGCCGGAAAGTCGGTCTCTGGACAGGATTTTTCTCCGGACTGTTTATTGATCTTTTTTACGGATCACTGTTTGGTTTCTATGCGCTGATCTATATGTATGTGGGATTTATCAGCGGTTATGCGTTCCGAAGCTTTTACGATGATGATCTGAAGGTTCCGATCTTCCTTGTAGCAGGAACAGATCTGCTTTATAACCTGGCTGTATATGGCCTGCAGTTTCTTCTTCGGGGACGCCTTGGATTCTGGACCTATATGTACCGGATCATCATTCCTGAAATTGTCTATACGGTTTTCCTCACGATCATCGTATACCGGGCATTTTACTGGATCAACTACCACTTAATGGATACTGTAAGGAAAGAAAGTGAG
>CAVBVT010000056.1:5388-6933 GCA_963598855.1 Eggerthellaceae bacterium | reverse complement strand
CAACAGTTCTTGTGATCGTATTTGTTTTTCTTTCTTCTGTTCTTGTAAGGCAGCTTTTCAGCCTGCAGATCATACAGGGGCAGGACTACATCAATAAATTTCAGTCAAGAACAACTAAAACACGAGTAATAAAAAGTACACGTGGAAATATTTATGACAGAAACGGCACAGTAGTTGCTTCTAACGTACTTGCCTATTCTGTTACTTTTGAAGACAGCGGTACATACGACAGCACCAGAGAGAAAAATCTGACATTGAACGGCATTGCCTACCAGGTGCTTCAGATCCTTTCCGGCAACGGTGACAGTCTCTCAGATAATTTTCATATTATTGTAAATGATCACGGTGATTATGCCTTTGATGTAGATGAAGGCTTTACACTGAACCGTTTCCGTGCTGATGTTTACGGAGAGGCTCAGATCGATAACTTAAGTGATAAGCAGAAGAATGCTACTGCTGCTGAAATGATGGATTATCTTACAGGAAGTAACGGCTTTTCCATTGTACTCTATGGCAAGGATGCTTATACCTCTGAAGAGCTTGCAGCACATTCTCTACCTGAAGAACTTACCAAACAGGAAATTCTTGAGATCGCAATTATGCGTTATCAGCTGAATACCAACAGCTTCAAGAAATATATGCCGGTCACCATTGCAACTAATGTCAGTGAGAAATCTGTTGCAGCCATAAGAGAGAATCAGGCAGCACTTCAGGGAATTGATATTGTGGAAGATTCCACAAGAAAATATGTAGATGATGAGAGCATGGCTCCGATCCTCGGCTACACAGGACAGGCTTCTTCCGAGGAACTGGAAACTCTTCGAAAAGATAATCCCGACTATTCCAACGATGCAATCGTAGGAAAAGCCGGAATCGAACAGTATATGGAACTGGATCTTCAGGGGAAAGACGGTGAGGAAACCGTAACTGTTGATAACCTTGGTAAAGTCCTGGATATCGATAATTCCAAAACCGTAGATCCTGTAGCTGGAAACGACGTTTATCTGACTATTGATTCAGACTGGCAGAAGAGTATCTACCAGATCCTGGAGCAGCGTGTAGCCGGAATCGTTCTTTCCAAGCTGACACCAGATAAATCTTATGACTATGAAGCAGAGAAAGATGCAAGTAAGATCACTATTCCGATCTATGATGTATACAATGCTTTGATCGCCAACAGCGTGATCGATATCACAAAATTCAGCAATGATGATGCATCTGATACAGAAAAAAATTTATATGCCAAGTTTCAACAAAAACAGCAGCAAGTTTTTGATACAATAAGTAACAGGCTCACAGGTGATAATCCGCCTGCTTATAAAGACGAAGATGCACAGATCCAGGAATACCTTACCTATATCTGTGATGATCTTCTCACAAGCACACTGAATGTTCTGAAAAGTGATTCCATTGATACTTCCGATGAGACCTACAAAGCATGGAAGAATGACCAGAGCATCAGCCTGAAGGATTATCTGAATTATGCTGCCAGTCAGAACTGGATCGATATCTCCCAGATTTCCACATCAGGGGAGTATCTGGATT
>CAVBVT010000056.1:0-5378 GCA_963598855.1 Eggerthellaceae bacterium | reverse complement strand
ATACAGGATTTTCCAAGCTTCTGTACAAATACATGCTTCAGGAAGATACTATCAGCGGACAGGAACTGTGTCTTGTCCTTTATGAACAGGGTGTTCTCTCTAAAGAGGACGAGCTTTATCAGAGCCTGGCTTCCGGTCAGATCGATTCCTATACATTTATGTATCGTAAGATCGCAAACCTTGAGATCACTCCTGCACAGCTTGCGCTGGCGCCATGTTCTGCATCAGCCGTTATTACTGATGTAGAAACAGGAGATGTACTTGCCTGTGTATCTTATCCGGGATATGATAATAACAGACTTACCAATAATATGGATACCGATTACTATGCGAAACTTTCCACAGATCTCTCCAGTCCTTTCTTTAATAAGGCTACCCAGCAGAGAACAGCACCTGGATCTACATTGAAGATCCTTTCCACAGTTGCCGGTATGTCAGAAGGTGTGATCGATGATAATACTTACATTGAATGTACTGGAAGTTTTGATCTTGTAACACCTCCGATCAACTGCTGGAACAAGCAGGGCCATTCTGCTCTTGAGATCCGCGGAGCTATTGAGCAGTCCTGCAACGTATTCTTCAGCACCATCGGTTTTGAACTTGGTAAAGATTCTGAGGGGAATTTTTCCGAGGCCCGAAGCCTTGGAATGCTCCAGAAATATGCGTCTCTGATGGGACTTGACCAAAAGACCGGAATCGAGATTTCCGAAGCTTCCCCTCAGGTTTCCGACAAAAACGCAGTTCCTTCCTATATCGGACAGGGTACTAACATGTTTACGACCAGCCAGCTTGCAAGATATGCGACTACTATTGCTACATCCGGAAACATCTACAAGCTTTCTCTTCTGAACCGTGTAACTGATTCCAAGGGAAATCTGGTAAAAGAATATACACCCGAAAAAGAAGGGCAGCTTGACATCGCAAGCAACATCTGGGATGATATCCATGATGGCATGTACCGTGTAGTACAGACACATGACCAGTTTAATGGTCTTGGCGTTGAAGCTGCCGGAAAGACTGGTACAGCCGAGATTGATTACTACCATCCGAATAATGCACTCTTTATCGGATATGCCCCGGCCTCCGAACCGAAATATGCGATTTCTGTCCGTATTGCCAACGGATACGCATCCGGTAATGCCTGCCTTGCAGCAAATGATATTTTTAAATACATTTTCGGACTTGCAGATGAAAGCACCATTCTCACTGGCTATGCCGCAAGCGATACCAGTAATGTTTCGAATGACTAAACAAACCAGACGAAAAGACCAGAAGTGTGGAAGATTTTATCAGGAGGAATCAGAAAGCATGAGTGAGGTCATTGTCATCACATCCGGAAAAGGCGGTGTAGGAAAAACCACAACAGTAGCCAACATAGGAACGGGACTTGCCGCCCTGGGCAAAAAAGTCGTAGTTGTGGACACTGATATCGGTCTTAGAAACCTGGATGTTGTCATGGGACTTGAAAACCGTATTGTTTACAATCTGGTAGATGTTATCAGTGGGAGCTGCCGCCTGAAACAGGCTCTGATCCGTGACAGGCGGCACTCGGAACTGTATCTTCTTCCATCTGCCCAGACAAAGGACAAAACTGCCGTATCTCCAGAACAGATGATCAAGCTTACTGATGATCTCAGGGAAGAATTTGATTATGTTCTTCTGGATTGTCCGGCAGGAATCGAACAGGGGTTTCGAAATGCTGTGGCTGGTGCTGACCGGGCACTGGTAGTAACAACTCCTGAAGTTTCAGCCATCCGTGATGCAGACCGTATCATCGGACTTCTGGAATCTGACGGGATCCGTGATATCCGGCTGATCATCAACCGGCTCCGTCCGGAGATGGTCGCCAGGGGAGATATGATGTCTGTAGATGATGTGCTGGAAATTCTTGCTGTAGATCTGATCGGAGCGATCCTGGATGATGAGCAGATCGTGATCTCCACCAACCAGGGGGAACCTCTTTCCGGCAAAAATTCCCAGGCAGAAGAAGAATACCGAAACATCTGCCGACGACTGATGGGTGAGGATATCCCTTATATTACCGTCCGTCGCAAAAACAATATATTTCAGCGATTTGGCAGCATTTTCAGGAAATAATCTGCTGCCAGTCGTTTTCTCATCATAAAGGGAGGAATCCATATGCGTGCTTTTTTCTCCGAAAAAAACCGTTCCGCAGGATATGCCCGCGATAGAATGAAACTTCTTCTTGTGTCCGAACGCATAGACTGCTCTCCACAAATGATGAAGCTTTTACGCAATGATCTTATTCATGCGGTAAAAAAATACGTTGTAATTGATGAAAAAAGGGTGACGATACAGATATCTCAGGAACCACCTGTTCTGCATGCAGTCATACCTGTACTTAAGAAAAGGGATGCATAATTTATGATTAAACAATATAAGCTGCGGTTTTATAATTTCCGTCTGGTAGTATTTCTGCTGGCGATCAGCTTTATCGGCATTCAGCTTGTTGGAACTGCTGCTGATTATCTCCGCACCCGTCAGCTTCTGGGTGTGATCATCGGCGTTGTTCTTATGCTGATCCTTTCGCTGATGGATTATTCCTGGCTTTTGAACTTTCAATGGATCATGTATGGATTCAATATTGTAATGCTCCTTGCAGTCCGATTTTTCGGATCAAGTGCCAACGGTGCTGCAAGATGGGTAGATCTTGGATTTATCCGTTTCCAGCCTACTGAGCTGTCCAAGATCATCATTATCCTGTTTTTTGCAAAATTTTTCATGGATCATGAGGAAGATCTCAATACCTTAAGAACACTTGTAAAATCAGCCGTTCTCCTTGTGATACCGTTAATGCTGATCTATGTTCAGCCAGATATGAAAAATACGATCACTGTAACGATCCTGTTCTGTATACTGATCTATATCGCAGGATTAAGTTATAAGATCATCGGAGGAGCGGCACTGATCGCGATTCCTCTTGCGATCATCTTTCTTTCTATCGTTGTTCAGCCGGATCAGAAGCTGATACAGGATTACCAGAGAAACCGTATCATGTCCTTTCTTTATCCGGAAAACGAAGAATATGCGGATGACATTGAACAGCAGAACAACTCCAAGACAGCCATTGCTTCCGGTGAGCTTGTAGGCCGTGTATTTGGCAATAATACTGGCGTCACTTCTGTTAACGACGGAAATTTTGTTTCTGAGAACCAGACAGACTTTATCTTTGCAGTGGCAGGAGAGCAGTATGGTTTTATTGGCTGTACATGTATTGTACTTCTTCTGTTCCTGATCACTTTTGAATGTATCCGCATGAGTCTCAGGGCGAAGGATCTTGCAGGAAAGATCATATGCTGCGGTGTAGGAAGTATTGTCTCCATACAGAGCTTTATCAATATCTGCGTTGCCACCGGTCTTGCACCAAATACCGGTACACCGCTGCCTTTTGTAAGTTATGGACTTACTTCTCTGGTCAGTCTTTTCATGGGAATGGGACTTGTTCTCAATGTTGGTCTCCAGAGCAGTGCATATAATAAAGAATTACAAAAGAAAGAGCAGAAAAAGGATGCCTACTTTCGGAAAGAGGAATATTTATGACACGTAAAGAACCTGTAAAGAACAGTGCACGACCGGCAAACCGTTCCGGCCGTACATCTTCCGGAACTCCACATACCGCTGCTTCCGGAACTCAAACTTCCCGTCAGCCTTCATCTTCTGCAGCATCTGCCAAAAGAAAAGCGCATGCGGACAGACTTCGAAGAATGCGCAGAAAGAGGATCCGCAACACTATTTTACTGGTACTTCTTCTCGTAGTATTATGCGGTGCAGGTGGGTTTGGCGTTTATAAATTAAAGGGAGGTGCGTTCTCATCCACAACGAATTCCTTCAATGCGTTTTCTGAATTTGATAATACACTGATTTCAAAAGAAGACCAGAGAGCCGAAGGTTTTGCCCAGAATCTCTGCGTTGTCACCAAAGATGTTGATCTGGATTCTGTCAGTCTGGATGATAATCAGGCCGGAGTTCTTCTGAACCTCAATGATAAAAAAGTGCTTTATGCAAAAGGTGCTTACAACAAGGTTTATCCTGCCAGCATCACCAAGATCATGACTGCAATGTTAGCTCTGAAATATGGCAACATGGATGATACTGTAACGATTTCCCAGGAAAATGTCACTCTGGAATCTGGTTCCCAGGTGGCAGGTTTTCAGGCCGGAGATCAGGTCACAATGGATCAGCTTCTTCACTGCCTGCTTGTCTATTCTGCTAATGATGCAGCTTCTGCCATTGCAGAACATGTAGGCGGAACAACTGATAAATTCGTGGAAATGATGAATTCTTTTGCTGCAGAACTTGGCTGTACAGGTACTCATTTTACCAATCCGCATGGTCTGCAGGATGAAAACCATTACACAACACCTTATGATATTTATCTGATGCTGAAAGAAGCACTGAATTTCCCGGAATTTACTGATATCACACAGATGTCATCTTATACCGTTACTTACAAACATTCCGATGGCTCTGATGCAAGTGTCACCTTATCGGCAACAGATCATTATCTTACCGGAGAGGCCACTGCGCCGAAAGATGTCACTATCCTGGGCGGAAAAACAGGAACAACTGACAAAGCTGGAAACTGTCTGGCACTGTTAAGCCAGAACGCTTACGGAAAACCGTTTATTTCCATTGTTATGGGTGCTTCTTCCAAAGATGTCCTGTATCAGGAAATGACTTCATTGCTTCAGAATATCAATTCATAAAAAAAGAGCAGATTCTGTATCACAATATAATGTGAAGAGCAGAATCTGCTTCTTTTTTTGCCTGCTTTATATATTTTTTAATATATTTCTACTGTATCATCACTTCCGGTATCTCCTGTATCATTTCCAAGATCTGAATCGGAAGTATCACCTGTATCAGAACTATCATCGATCACATCACCAGTTCCGTCATCTGTGTTATCAGAATAATCATCAGAAGGAGTCTCATCAATTACTACATCATCTCCATTATCACCATTATCGGAATCTGTGTTGTAATCACCGCTATCAGCCGTATCACCAGAATTATCATTGTAGTAGGTATCATCTGTATAGGAATCCCCGCTATCCCCGCTGTCATCAGAGTAAGAATTATCCGCTTCACTGTCATAGCTGTCTTCTGTATAAATTGGAAAATAATCATCATTTCCGGTATCTGATGAACTCTGTCCCTGAGAAGTCGAATCTGTAACAGGCTGCGCTGCGTTGTTATCCGGAATCGCTGTAAGATGAGAGGTTGTTCCATCTTTTGGAACAACAATATAAATTCCCAGCATGACAATACAGAGTGCCATAGCCAGACCGGCAATTTTCATTTCTTCCATATGCTTCATAGCCATTATCTCCTGTCGTTTTTTTGTATTATAGCAC
>CAVBVT010000055.1:0-17755 GCA_963598855.1 Eggerthellaceae bacterium | reverse complement strand
GTATAATACTCTCTAGCAAAATAAAACGCCAGATTAATGGTACAGCTTAAGGAATTCTCGTCATTGTACTGAAGAACCGAAATTTCTCTGTGAGCCTGATCAATTCCCTTCGCAACCGCTTCTCCGTCCAGATTCCACAATGCTTCCAGAAGTTTTCTGGAAGTCTCAACCGACTGTATGACTTCTTTCCAGTCCATGGTGCTGATGGCATTTATATATTCCTGGGACACTTCTTTATTTGGAATAGTCACAGTCTTGTCCGGCCAGTGATAGCTTAAGTACCCCAGATGTACCAGAAGTGTCAATACATCATCCTTCCCCTGAAACGTTGTCATATCGTTGGAAAAAGTTCCTGTATTGATCTGCACCTTATCGCCTGCCAGCATTCTTATCACTGCATCTTTCAGACCATCATAATTCATACGGATATAAACTTTCAGTGCTTCATAGGTTTCTGTCTGATTCCAGTAGTTATCAAAAATTCCGCTTAACATGGCATCCACTACAGATTTCGGGCTGTACATGGAATACGTCTTCTTTTTTCCCTCTTCTATAGCAACCAGCTCATAGCCATCATACCATGCCTGTGCTTCCTGAAAGTTCCGTTTATACTGAATGCAAAGCTCCTTTACCTCATCTTCTGTAAATCCAAAAAATTCTGCCATTTCTCTTGGATTGATCATGGAATATTCCGTAAACATATTTAACGCAGAATGGGAACCATATTTTTTTACCGGAAGAATTCCGGTCATATAGGCTAATGCCACATATTCCTGATCTTTCAGCCACACACGCAGAAAATCCAGATATTTTTTCTGTGCCTTCATATCCTGCTTGAATTCCCGAAATATACAATCCCATTCATCAATCAGGATCACAAAAGGATGTCTGGTATATGCAAAAACGTCCTGCATGGCAAAGACCAGATAATCACTGTCAATATGATCCGAATACTGCATCTTCAGCTCCCTGAGAATACGCTTCTGAAGAAGCTTCAGCATCTCTTCCATGTCCGGTGCAGCACTTAAAAATTCCTGCATGTTGATCCGGATCACATCATATTGATTCAGATGTTCCCTGAAACTTTTATCCATATGGATTTTCAGATCAGAAAACAGTTCTGTACTATCTTCACCTCTGCCGTAATATGCAGCTAGCATATTAGCAGCCATGGATTTTCCGAAACGTCGCGGTCTGCTCACGCAGACAAAACGCTGCTCTGTTCCCAATACTTCATTTGTTTTTGCGATCAGCCCGCTTTTATCCACATAGATTTTTGACCGCAGACATGCTTTAAACATCCCGCCGCCCGGATTGAGATAACTTCCCATTCGGTTTCTCTCCCTCTTATAAAAAAATAGCCTCACAGTATCTGTTTCTTTCTGAAACTATGATACCATGAAACCATTTTTCTGTAAATCCAGCTGATTACCTCTCAGTTCTTCTTCCATCCCTCAAAGGCCTTGATCTCCTCAATAAATTTCTCCACTACCGGGGAATTAGGGATGTTTCTTCGCCAGGCTACTACGGTATTGGATGTGATCTCGGGGTAAAGTCTTTTCTGTACCAGGAGGTCTTTCCGCCAGTATCGCTCTGCGCCTTCGATGGATACCGGGTAGCCGGCTCCGGAGATGGCAAGGACTCCGGCATTGGTTCCAAGATTGCTGGTATAGGCGATATGAAGCTTGTTGAAATCTTTTCCAAACCAGTTGGCAAGCTCGCTCTGGACCCCTGTTCGCTCCGGCAGGATCAGCGGCTTGTCCAGGAGATCTTTTTTTTCTATGAATTCTTTTTCCGCAAGGGGATCGTCCGGGCGCATGCCTACTACCCAGTGGTCACTGTTCATAATACGGATATGATCCAGGCCTTCTGTATTTACCGGCTCCATAAAAATGCCGATATCCACAAGACCTTTATTCATCATCTCGTAGGTGGTATCTGCAGTAGCTGTATGCAGAGCAATCTGGACCAGAGGATATTTTTCCCGGTAGCGTTTGCAGATTTCAGCCAGTCTCTCTACTTCCACAAATTCCCCGCACCCGACGGTGATCGTTCCTTCCATCAGTTCTTCTGCGCCTTTCAGCTCTTCCAGAGTTTTTTCTTCCAGATCCAGGATCTCCAGTGCCCTGCGCTTAAAGAGGATTCCCTGATCTGTCAGCGTGATATGCCTTCCTGAACGCACCAGAAGTTCCACGCCCAGTTCCTCTTCCAGAGCGGCAAGCTGCCTGGAAAGAGTTGGCTGGGTAATATGTAACTGTTCTGCTGCTTTTGTGAAACTCTGTTCTTTGGCTACTGTGAGAAAATATCGTAATATTCGAAAATCCATGATCTGTTGTCCTCCGATAACGTGAATATTTACGCTCAATTTTTTTATTTATTATACAACGCGGTGTCTGTACTTAACAGACTTGACAATACCAAATTTTTTACGCAAAACAGGAGCGAAAAGCCTGCCTGAACTTTTCGCTCCTGTTCATTTCTTATAATTCGATTTTTATAGCCCGATTCTACAACCCGATCATGTTTGCAAACAGCACGATCAGCGGGATTGCAATGATCGTTCTCTCAAGGAAGATCACCAGCAGCTTCCAGAAGTTCAGCGGGATCTCACTTTTAATAATGATGGTTCCAACCTCGGTAAGATAGATGATCTGTACCAGGGAAAGAACACCGATGACAAATTTAGTCTTTACAGAGGTAAGTGTCACTGCAAGCAGTGCCGGGATGAACATATCGGTAAAGCCTACCAGTGTAGCCGGTGCTGCCGCAAACGCTTCCGGCACGCCGAGGACTTTCAGATACATTCCCATCGGGTAGGAAATCCATTTGAAAAATGGTGTGTACGTTGCGATGATCAGTGCAAGGGTTCCCCAGGATACTACGATGGGGATCAGGTCAAAGAACATGCCCACCATAACTTCCAGTCCACCTTCACCCACGTTTTTCAGAGTGAATTTCTCCGCACGTCTGCAGCTCATTTCCAGAGCATAGGCAAACATTCCTTTTTCCTGTGGTATCTCCTCATCGATCTGTTTTCCAACAGCTTCACGGTAAGTATCCGGCATCATACGGATCGGTGGGATCCTGACGATGATCACAGCCAGGATGATACCAACCACGCAGATACAAAGATAAAACGGTGGGAAAATATTTGCGATTCCCATGGTATCCGCAACCATCAGACAGAACGGAATGGACACAAGGGAAAAGTTTGTCATAATGTAACCGGCCTCTCTTTTTGTGTAAAAACCTCTCATGTACTGCTCTCTGGTAAGGATTACCGCTGCATTGGATGCACCGAACCAGGAGGCGATCAGGTCGACAGATGCTCTTCCAGGTACATGGAACAGAGGACGCACTACAGGTTTCGCGATCACTCCGAGAAACTCCATGATTCCGCAGTCCGTCAGAAACGGCATGATAAAACTGAATGCAACTACGATACAGAACAGTGTACCACAGAGATCCACGATGGTTGCTCCGGTATCTGCGGAAATGATCACCTCCGGTCCGATCTTAAATACAACCATCACTGCAAAAACAGCTCCGATGATCTTGGATACCAGATACAGCGGTGTAGTTGTAAAAGCTCGTGTCAGATAATGATTCTTACGGATCCACTCCGGTTTTGCAAAATAATCATAAGTACTTATGATCGCAGATACGATCAGGATAACTACGATAATGTAACTTAAGCTTCCTCCGAACAGACCTTTGATCCAGCTTTTCAGGAAATCCAGCAATGTAGTAAAGGATTCTCCCTGAGGGATCGGTACCAGAAACATCAGGATACCGAATGCAGAACCAAAAAGAAATTTCAGAAGATTTTTAGTGTTTACATGTGATTTTTCCATTTCTCTTCCCTTTCCGTTTTTTATAAGTTTTCTACTTTACACAGGGCGTCATAGATCATATCTTCCGTTACTTCATACGGGATATGTTCCATATCCGGACCTGTTACAGTCTCTTTCAGCACTGCTGCAAGTGCTTCTCTCTCCAGCGGTGCGCCCATTTCCGCAAGCGTGGTACGGATGCCCAGCTTACGCAAAAACGCTTTCATCTCTTTCGCCTGTTCCACTTCTCCATCCACCATCAGTTGGACAAGAACACCGTATGCCACCACATCCCCATGAAGGTTTTCTTCCTCAAATCCCGGAAGCAGCACAAGGCCGTAATAAACGGAGTGGGCAATGGCACAGTTGTATTCGTCAAGAACAAGAAGGGATACCAGACCAGTACTGATAATATTGGCAAGAACTGCCTGTTCCAGTGCCACACCTGCCTTGTTTTCCCTGCATTCTTCCAATGCTTTTTCTGCATAGTCCCGGAGCGGAAAATAGCACATATTGCTGATCTCACGGCCAAGCGCAGAACTGTGATGCAGCTCATCTCCTCTTGCAGCAAAATGGCACTCGAAATATTTTCCCAGAGTATCACCGATTCCAGCACGGAGATAACGTTCCGGTGCACTGGCAATGATTCCTGTATCAATAAAACTGTGGCGCGCCGGTTTGTCGTAAAAATAGAAGCTGTCAAAGTTTCCATCTTCTTTGTACACGACAGAAAGTGCTGTCGTCGCTGCACAGGTAGCCGCGATAGTCGGGAAGGTAAATACCGGAAGGTCTGCTTTCTCAGCAGTTCCTTTGGCTGTATCCAGGGCTTTTCCGCCGCCCATGCCGAAGATCATATCTGCGCCGCATTTTTTGGCATGTGCTGCCAGCTCTTCCATTCTGACGTAGGTACAGTCTGTGCCGAAAAGAACCGTGTTTGCGATTTCAATCTCAGAATCCGAAAGTGCCTGGACAAGCCTCGCTTTTCCGGCTTTCAGTGCCTTCTCCCCACCGATCAGCAGAGCCTTTTTCCCATAGTGGCTGCACACTTCTTCTACATTCTGATACGCATCCTCACCGATGGTATAATTTGCGAAATTCACTGAGTATGTCATTTTAACAGCTCCTTCATTTTCTCCAGGCGGGAAAGTGCCTCGTCGATGGTTTTCTCCTCACGTGCAAAATGAAGACGGATCAGATTGTTGACATCCTCACGGAAAAAGCTTGAGCCCGGTACTGCTGCAACACCGATATTTTTGATCATCCACTCACAGAATTCCAGATCTGTGTATCCTGCAAACTGCGGAAGATCCAGGAATTCCTGAATGTCGATCATGACGAAATAAGTTCCCTGCGGAACATTATGCTTCAGACCGATCTCATCCAATCCATTGAGGAAATGTTCTCTTTTCTTTGTATATAAAGCAAGAAGATCTTTATAGTAAGATTCCGGGAAATTCAGTCCCACAACTGCTGCTTCCTGAAGTGGTGCTGCAGCTCCTACAGTCAGGAAATCGTGAACTTTTTTTGCGCCCTCGATCACTTCTTCCGGTCCGATGAGATATCCAAGACGCCATCCGGTGATAGAGTAGGTTTTGGAAAGGGAGTTGCAGGTAATGGTATGTTCGTACATTCCCGGAAGGGATGCCATGCATACATGCTCATTTGGTGCATAAACCATATGCTCATATACCTCATCTGTCACAACAAAACCGTCATATTTTACAGCCAGCTCACCGATCGCTGTCAGCTCTTCTCTTGTGAAAACTTTTCCGCATGGATTGGACGGGTTGCAAACGATGATGGCTTTTGCTCCGGCTTTAAATCCTTCCTCTACCAGATTGATATCAAACTCATAAGTCGGCGGTACCAGCGGAATGTAGATCGGCTCCGCCCCGGAAAGAATGGCGTCGGCTCCGTAGTTCTCATAGAACGGTGAAAATACCATAACTTTGTCTCCAGGATTACAGATCGTCATCATGGCACTCATCATAGCCTCTGTTCCACCGCAGGTTACTACGATCTCAGTCTCCGGATCAATCTCTCTTCCAATGGCTTTTCCCTGCTTTCTGGCAAGTGCTTCACGGAAGTTCTCTGCTCCAAATGTTATGGAGTACTGGTGCGGTCCCTCGCAGGCTGTTTTTGCAAGAGCATCCAGGATTTCTTTCGGCGGATCAAAATCCGGGAATCCCTGAGACAGGTTAATGGCTCCGTACTCGTCGCTGATCCTGGTCATACGGCGGATGACGGAATCGGTAAATGTATTGACGCGGTCACTTAATTTTGGCATGGTTTTCTCTCCTTTTTGTTCTTGCATGGTTATGTCTTCTTATCGTTCAGACTGATACATACAATCTGTAAATATAACGGGGGATTTCATTCCTTCTGCAGATCATACCTCCAGATTTTCTTCTCCAATCTGTCCGTTGCATTTCTCTCAAAACATCCTTATAATAAAGTATACCGTTACGTTATAGTCAAGGAGGAATTGTATATTTATGCAAAAATTTAATGATCCCTGCATAAAAACCGGAGAATTTGCAAAACTTTGCGGCACAAACAAGCGTACTCTGATCCATTACGATGAGATCGGACTGTTTAAACCTGCTTTTACCGATGACCGTGGCTACCGCTATTACAGTGAAAGCCAGTTTGATGTATTTTTTACCATCAACTGCCTGAGCAAACTGGGCATGCCCCTGAAAGAAATCGGAGCTTTCTTAAAACACAGAAATCCCCAGGCATTAAAAAAACTCCTCCTCGAACAACGAGAAGAAGTTTTAAAAGAAGAAGAACGAATCCGAAAAACACGCCAGGTTATTGAGACGAAGCTTTCGCTGGTTTCCCTTCAGGAGAAACTTGAAAATATGCCTGACTCCGACTCAGCTCTAAAAGGCACGCCGAAACCTGCCACTTCTGTTTTCCAGGTCGGAAACAGTGCAGGACATATTTTCCAGGAACGTACACCAGAAGAATATATGATTCTCAGTGATCCTTTAAACACCAATGACCATGAAGCGATCATCCATACCCTGTGCAGTCATATCGGCTACTGTAATAAAAACAATCTGAACGCCGGCCATCCCTACGGTGCCATGCTGGATGTCTCGGAACTGCGTCAGGGACATCTGGATACCTATGCATATTTTTTCACCAAGGTGATCGACCGTCCGGAAAATATTTCTTTCCATATCAAACCTGCAGGTACTTATGCAGTAGCTTATCTTAAGGGCGATTACTATGATTCGGAAGAAACCTACCGGAAGCTTTTTCAGTGGATCGATGAGAATGGCTTTCATACCGGGCAGTATTCTTATAAAGAGGCTGTGATCGATGAGCTTGCGGCGGCTTCGTCAGAGGAATATCTTACCAAGATCTCGGTGCAGATCTTCTGATATTTTCTCTTACAGTGCCTCCTGATACAACGCCAGAATATCCTCCCACCCGGTTTTCCGCGGATTTACCGCAATGTTTCCACTTTTCATGGCATCGTCTGTCATCTGGGAAAAATGCTCATCCGTAACCCCTGCGTCAGATAATTTTGCAGGGATTCCAACCTGTGCGTTCAGCTCACAGACTGCCTGCTCCAGCATTCCTTTTGAAAAATCAGCTGCACTTTTCTTTTCCGGGGAAATATAATTATAAATCTTTCGATATTTTTGAAATGCTGCCTCCTCGTTATATTTCACGATATACGGAAACAGGATTCCATTTGCAACTCCATGGGGCACATTGTAAAAAGCACTGACCGGATGGCTCATTGCATGGATATTTCCAAGCCTTGCCCAGGAAAAGGCGATTCCCGCGAATAGGGAGCCTGCCAGCATATCGGAAGCTGCCTCAAGATTGCTGCGGTCTGCCACATAACTACGTATGCTCCGACCGATCAGCTCCATGGCTTTTTCGCTCATGGCTTCGGAAAACGGGGATGCATCCAGAGAAACATAAGATTCCTCCGCGTGGATCAGAGCATCAATCCCGCAGGCGGCTGCTACTGAGGCCGGTGCAGATGTAAGAAGCAGCGGATCCAGGAGCGCATATGCAGGGATCAGTTCATAGGAAAATACCGTAAGCTTGTAATTTCTTTTATGATCTGTGATCACGGAAAACGCGGTAACTTCTGAGCCGGTTCCAGCAGTTGTGGGAATGGCGATCAGTGGGATGATCTCGCCCGGAACCTTATCTGCGCCTTCATATTCTGTGATGCTGCCGCCGTATTTTGCCACAACGCCTACGGCTTTTGCCACATCCATGGGAGAACCGCCTCCAAGTGCAACAATAAAATCCGCCCCGCTTGCCTGGAACGCTTCCGCTGCCCGTTCCACAGTCTCTACGGATGGATTTCCTTCTGTGTCGCAGAAAGTACTGACTGCGATGCCTGCCTGTGTCAGGATTTCCGCACACTGCCCAACTACGCCAAGTCTGTTCAGTGTCGGCCCTGAAATGATAAAACCATGTTTTCCTCCAAGCTTCCCGGCTGCCCCGGGAAGCTCTTTTAATACACCTTCGCCAAAAAGAATATTCTGCGGTACGGAAAATGTAAATCTTTTCATGCTGTCCATCTCCTCCGCTTATTCTGAAAGTGCCTTTACCGTTTCTTCAATGATCGCTGCTGCCTGATTGCAGTCTTCCTCCGTGATTATCAGCGGCGGTACCATACGGATGGTATGTGCCCCGATAGCAGTGATCAGAAGGTGTCTGTCCAGGCATCCGTGTTTTACATCCACACCGGAAATGGTATCATCAAATTCCACACCTACCAGAAGTCCCTGTCCACGAACTTCTTTTACATGAGGGAGCTTTGCAAGTTTTTCCATAAAATAAGCTCCCATTTTTGCCGCATTGCCGGCCAGATCTCTGTCAAGAAGTTCGCCAACCTCAGCCAGTGCCGCAGCACAGGAAACCGGATGTCCGCCAAAAGTTGTTCCATGGGAACCAGGTGTGAAGGCTTTTGCCACTTCTTCTGTAGCACAGATCGCACCGATCGGCATACCGCCACCAAGGGCTTTTGCCATGGACACAATATCCGGTTTGATCCCATAATTCATATAACTCATCACTTTACCGGTTCTGCACCAACCTGTCTGGACCTCATCGATCAGAAGGAGCATATCGTTCTCATCACAGAATTCCCGGAGTCCTTTCATAAATTCCATCGTCGCCGGATGAACTCCACCTTCGCCCTGTACCGGTTCAACCATAATGGCAATGGTGTTTTCTGTGCAGGCGTCTTTAAAAGCCTGAAGATCATTGTACGGTGCGTAGGAAAATCCATAGGTCATCGGTCCGAATCCCACCTGGCATCCGTTTCCTGGCTGGCCTGTTGCTGACATGGCACCAAAAGTTCTTCCATGGAATCCCATTTTTGCAGTTACGATATGATAACGGTTTGGACCGTATTTTTCGATTCCATATTTTCTGGCCATTTTGATCATGGCTTCATTTGCCTCTGTACCGGAATTCTGGAAAAAGATCTTATCCATTCCGATGGTTGTGCAGACTTTTTCTGCAAGAAGAGCCTGTGGAATGGTATACGGATAGTTGAAGGTATGCATCAAAGTCTGAGCCTGATCCACAACCGCTTTCACCACTTTTTCATTGCAGCTTCCTGCGGAGTTTACTGCGATGCCTGCATAAAAATCCAGATATTTTTCCCCTTTTTCATTATAGATATACTGATCTTTCGCACTTTCTGCCAGAAAATCCATTCTCTCATAGGTCTCGATCATGTATTTGTTTACTTTTTCCTTGATATCCTCAAATGTCAGTCCTGTTTCTTCCAGCTTCATTTCGTTTCCTCCCCTTTTACCATTTTTTCTGATAAGATCTGATTCCGTGTGATCAGACCTTTCATTACCAGATATTCTTCGATTATTTTTACACATCCTGCAATTCCGACTTTTTCGCTGTTCAGCGTCATATCGTAGTTGACGGGATTGGTCCAGTAGTTTCCTTTTGTATAATATTTGTAATAGTCCGCTCTGTACTTATCTGTGTTCTCGATGGTGGCTGCTGCCACATCCGCAGATACTTTCATCCTCTGCATGGTACGCGCCAGACAGAAGGCACGTGGAGCTTCAATATAGATGCTGACCACATTTTTTCTGCCCTTCAGCACATAATCTGCGCATTTTCCAACGATCACGCAGGATTCCTGGTCTGCCAGGTTCTTTATAATCTGCGACTGATACTCAAACAGGCGGTCATCGGAAACAAACTTCTCGTTTCTTGCAATGTACTGCCTGGATCTTGGCAGGCCTTTCAGAAAGCCGGTAAAACCTCCGTTGTTCCGGATACGCTCGTTAATATCCAGGAACAGTTTTTCATCCAGGCCGCTCATCTGGCTTGCCAGCGTCAGGATACGGTTTTCATAACAGTGAATCCCCAGGTCTTTTGCCAGCATGGATGCAATTTCCTTTCCGCCGGTTCCGAATCCTCTTGCAAAAGTTACAATAAAATTTTCCATTTTTTCCTGCCTCCTAACCTGCCAGATACCTGCTTAAAAACTCTCTGGTACGGGCATTTTTCGGATTTTTAAACAGCTCTGCCGGAGGTGCATCTTCCACAATGTAACCCTGATCCATAAAAATCGTTCTGGTAGAAACGTCCCTGGCAAAGGCCATCTCATGGGTTACAATGATCATGGTAAGTCCTGTGGTTGCCAGTTCTTTCATAACATTTAAAACCTCTCCTACCATCTCCGGGTCCAGAGCTGAGGTCGGTTCGTCAAAAAGCAGCACCTCCGGATTCATGCAGAGAGATCTTGCAATGGCAACCCTCTGCTTCTGTCCACCGGAAAGCTGTGTGGGGTTTGCATTGATAAACGGAGCCATTCCCACCTGTTTGAGATGTGTGATAGCCCGGTCAAAAGCTTCCTCTTTTGACAGATGTAGTACTTTTCTTGTACAGAGCATACAGTTCTGAAGAACAGTCATGTTGTTAAATAGATTAAAAGACTGAAAAACCATGCCCACTTTGGACCGGTAATCATTGATTTCCTTCTGTACTGCCCCGATCTCTTTTCCATGATAACGGATCTTTCCGCTGGTCTGTGTTTCCAGTTTGTTGATGCAGCGGAGCAGCGTGGATTTTCCGGAACCGGAGGATCCTACGATACAGATGATCTCTCCCGGATCCACGTTGAAATCAATTTTCCGCAGTACCTCATGCTGTCCAAAAGATTTACTTAATTCTTCAACGGATATGATTGCATCACCCATAATTTCTCCCTCCTTACGGATTATCCATATATTCCACTGCCAGTGCGTAGTTCTCTGTTTTCTTCATTTTCTTTTCAAGGAAAGTAAACAGACGGTTGAATACGAAGCAAAGCACAAAATAGATCACTGCGATCACAAGATAGGATTCAAAATATTTATAATAATTTCCGCCTACTGTCTTTGCTGCCATAAACAGCTCCTGGACTGCAATGACATTCAGGACGGAAGTCATTTTCAGATTTGTAAGAAATGTATTTGCCATCTCAGGGATGATATTTTTGAATGCCTGCGGAAGTACCACATAGATCATGGTTTTCATCGGTGACATTCCCATAGCCCAGGCACCTTCTCTCTGGCCCATGTCAATGGAACCGATTCCGGCTCTGACTGTCTCTGCCATGTAAGCTCCTGTATTCAGGACTGTTACCATGACACCTGCGAACAATGGTGTGATCGTAACATTCGCCTGACGGATACCATAATACAGAACCATCGCCTGCACGATCATCGGGGTATCCCTGAAAATTTCCACATAAATTCTGCAGATGGCTTTTAAGATTTTTAAAATTCCCTTTTTCCAAACGCTGTCTCCCTCATTGATCCGGATATCCTGAATGATTCCGATGATATAGCCCAGCAGGAAACCAAGAATGGTTCCTGCTACTGCTATATAGAGAGTCAGCCAGGTTCCTTCCAGAAACATGCTGGAATATTTTTTTGCCAGAAAGAGCATCCATTCCAGGGAATTGGACGGATCTGTAATTGAAAAACCTAACATATCTCCACCTCACTTGGTCTAGTTGGCTGCCGGCTGCTGTGTCAGAACCGTATCCATCAGCTCATCCATTTTATCTTTATCGTTCCAGCCGATGTCATCCATGGCTCCCTGCAGTTTGTCTCTCAGTTCTGTGTCATCTTTTCTGGTTGCAATGCAGACATTGACCATTTCATCGTCACCGCTGAAGGTGTCTTTGTCATCCAGTTTGATGATCTTCAGATCCTTGTTTGTAAGAGCTGCCGATTCTGCGGTAGGAAGATCCACTACGCAGACATCTGCAACACCATTGGAGATTGCCATAAAACATTCAGAAGTTGTCTCAAAGTTTCCGGACTGCTCTGCGCCTTCGATCTGATCCAGAAGCGGTACCCATCCGGTTCCAAGCTGTGTGGTAACTTTGCATCCGGTTCCTGCAAGATCGGAAAGTCCTTTTACACCATCGTAATCTCCACCTGCTTTTACCACAATACAGTTATCTCTGTAATAATATGGTTCGGTAAAGGCATATGCCTGTTCCCTTTCTGCCGTTTTTCCCATACCTGCGATGATACAGTCATAATCTCCGGCATCCATGGAGATTCCGATGGAAGACCACTCCACCTTGTGGATCTCCAGCTTCATTCCAAGCTGATCTGCAAGCTTCTGGGCTACTGCCACATCATAGCCATATGCGTAATAATCACTGCCGTAAATAGGTTCTGCCTTGCTTCCGTCCGGGGTTGTGTCTGTATCCTGGGTCCAGTTAAACGGTGCGTATGCACATTCCATACCTACTCGTAACACATCCTCATCGGATTTGTCTGCTGCCCATGTGGAAGCCGCTGTAGATGCCAACATTGCTGCGGAAATAATACCTGTGATCATCATTTTGCCTAAAAGATTTTTTTTCATATTCGTTTCCTCCTCTTCTACATAGCTGGCACAAAACATATTTACCTGGTCGACCTGAACGTTTTCGCCTGAAAACAAAAAGGGCGCTGAAAGAAATTTTTCATTTCCTTCAACGCCTTTGTTGTTTTGATGAACTCCATTATACTCAGGAGAAGATTTTCGTCAACTTTCATTTTGCACAAATTAACTGTTCATTTTGCACAGTGTTACTGCCTGGTACTGTATTGTCAGGAACCTGAACATCAGGAAAACATCAGCCGTTTGATCAGGATGCAGTTCACCACATCCAGATATTCCATGTAGTCATCCAGCTCAAAATCCACTAGTTCCTGGATCTTGTTCAGCCGGTACTGCAGGGAATTTCTGTGGATAAAAAGTTCCTGCGCTGTTTTTCCCACGCTGAACCCGTTCATGTAATAGGCAAGCAGGGTATCCAGGAGAAACGTTCCGTTGGCATGGTCATATTCTTCCAGTTTTCCAAGCCTTTCATTGCAGTAATTCAGGATCTCATCGTGATTGTCATTGTTAAACAGATACTGATAAATCCCCATGGCTGTAGCACTTAAGACTTTCTTGTGTTTGGGATTTGGAAACATGTCTTTTTTGGGGATCAGCCGTTTCGCCTCCTGATAGCTGGTTCCGAAATCTGCCGGATTGGTGTAGATCCCGCCCAGGATACAGGTGCTCCGGATGGTTCCGTGAAACTGGGGACTTGCATCTATCTTCTGCAGGACTTTCTCCAGCTCATGTTCAATGCTTTTATCCTTTTTTGCCTCAAAAAGAAGGACAAACTTGTTGAGAAACCTGAGAAACATAGGCTTTCCTTCCATTGCCATGACTTCCTGGTTCAGATAATTGGCGTAATATTCATAAATATGCTCATCCTGTTCCAGATTGATGCCATACTTCCGGTCAGCCACAATAATCCCTACTCTGCAGGGTGTGGTAAAATTGATCCCGAACTGTTGGGAGATCTTTGCGATATAGCGGTCATTGATATCATATCCAAACAGAAGATTATACAGATAGTCCCCCATCCGCTTATTCTGCATTTCATATTCCAGGATGATCTTTCCTACACTCTGGGCAATATCCACAAAAGAAGCCCCTTCCCACCGGATGTAAAACAGCGGAAGTTTCAGTTCATTGGCTTTGGCGATCATTTCCTTCGGGACAGGCTCTTTGTCATCGGTGATGGAGATCCCAAAGCCGGAAATTCCAAGTCCATACAGTTCTTCCATGGCTTTCTGCGCTTCTGTAAGGTCAAACCGGACATAGTCTACTACACACAGGGCAAAATTTCCCTGGTTCATATGCTCCTCAAACGGCCGGGTCTGCACCATATACGTCCATGTGACAGGTCGTGTGAGACCTTTTTCCCCGGCGATCAGTTCCACGCCGTCCAACTGCAGTTCCAGTATATCCTGACAGGTGATCATAATTATCCTCTCCTTTATCTCATCCTGTCAGATATCCTAGCATGAATCGCCGGTTCCGGCAACTTTACTTTTTTACAAGATTTCTTTCCAGTAAAGTGAGGCATACAAATGCGATTACAGCAAAAGCTGCCCCAATCACAAATACGACTCTCATTCCGTATCCGCTGCTGCTCACCAGACCGGAAATTGCCGGTGCCCCAAAGGTTGCCATTACCATACCAAACATGACAAATCCATAATTTTCTCCTGTATATTTCATTCCGAAAATGGAGCTTGTCAGAGATGGAAAGCTTCCCATAATGCCACCGTAGCAGCCATATATCAACACAACGGCAGCCGTTACAGCAAAAGAGCCGGATACTGCCAGCATACCCATGGCGATCACCGCCACGATCAGCACACCTTTGATGCAGATGATTCTGCCCACCTTATCTGCCAGTGTAGGAAGTATCAGTCTGGCTCCTGCATTGACAATCGAACCAAACATAACAGCACTGACTGCCACTGCCGATGGAATCCCAAGCTCGATCTGGTATGTCTGAGATACCGGAGAAACCATAAAATAAGAACTCAGCCCCAAAAACATGGTTGCAAGAAGAAGATAGAAATTCTTTGTACGCACCATTTCCCCGGAAGTATACTGTTTTATTTCCGAAGTCTCTGTCTTCTGCCTGTCAGGATCCTGTGTGCTCACCAGACTCTTTTCCGGTGCCTGAAAAAAGCTTCCACAGAATATCCACGAAACAGTAACCGCAATTCCGATGATCAGAAGTGTTCTCTGTACTCCGGCTATTTCCAGAAGCCTTCTGCTAAGCGGTGCCAGAAAAAAT
This sequence comes from Eggerthellaceae bacterium, assembly GCA_963598855.1. Taxonomy (GTDB): domain Bacteria; phylum Bacillota; class Clostridia; order Lachnospirales; family Lachnospiraceae; genus Blautia_A. The sequence continues at coordinate 2,767 of CAVBVT010000055.1, read as the reverse complement.
CCACAGAGACCGTTTGCCGTAACCACGACTCCGGAAGCAAATCCCGTCCGATCCGGAAACCATCTCTGAACCGTTGCCAGGATCACTGTGTAGATCATTCCCTGCCCGATTCCCTGCATCACGCCATAGGTCAGATACATGGGAACCGGCGTCGGAACGATCACAAAAGCAGATGCCAGTATCCCTGCCGCAAAAATCCCTCCGCCGATCCAGACGATCGTTTTCTCTTTAAAGCGATTCTGCATCCTTCCGCCTATGATGTTTCCAAATACAAATGTCCCCAGTGCCAGATAAAAACACATGGAAGCCTGTCCCTGACTCCATCCTGTCTGTTCCATCACATAAGGCTGATAAATGGACCATACATGAGGATATCCGGTAAAAAAGATTGCGAATGCTCCGAATATCATGGTCAGCATACGCTGTTTTTTCTGTGTTCCTGTCAAATTCAGCTGCAATGCTCCTGTCATAATTTCCTCCCCTAAAAAATTCTCCGGCCTGTTCGCGTGCCGTTTTTGTCTTTTCGCGTGCTATTCGCGTGTTTATTCGGTTGTATGTATATTATCACACGCATCCTGATTATGCAATATACATTTATATCTTTTCTTCTTTTCTCGTTTTTATCCAAATTTTACATCTGTTTCTTTGTATATTATTCACAATCCGGTCATTTATAAACACGCATGTGCACGCAATATTTTTCTCTTAAACTCTGCGTTTTTCTTAATTCTCTTCTTTCTATTTTTTCTCTTCCCATGTAAAAAGCACGCATTTTTAATCAGGTGTGCTTTCCTGTTTTCCTTATTTCTTTTACGCTTTACCTGTTCGCAGCTCCAAAACTGTCCCCTTTAAAGTTATTATTTTTGGATATTTTCAAATACACAAGTCAGATCTATAATCTGGAACCATCAGAAATCAAACACGACGGAGGAAAATAACCATGGCTACAGCAAACGAAAGATATAAACTGAATAAAGAACTGGCACAGATGTTAAAAGGCGGCGTTATCATGGATGTCACCACACCGGAACAGGCTAAGATCGCAGAGGCAGCCGGTGCCTGTGCAGTTATGGCTCTGGAACGTATCCCTGCAGATATCCGTGCAGCAGGCGGCGTTTCCCGTATGAGCGACCCGAAAATGATCGAAGGAATCCAGAATGCAGTTTCCATTCCTGTCATGGCCAAATGCCGTATCGGACATTTCGTAGAGGCACAGGTTCTGGAAGCTATTGAGATTGACTATATTGATGAAAGCGAAGTACTTTCCCCTGCTGATGACGTTTACCATATTAATAAAAGAGACTTCAAGGTTCCATTTGTATGCGGTGCCAAAGATCTTGGCGAAGCTCTCCGCCGTATCAATGAGGGTGCTTCCATGATCCGTACAAAAGGTGAGCCTGGAACCGGTGATATCGTACAGGCTGTACGTCATATGAGAAAGATGAACAGCGAGATTGCCAAACTTACAAGCATGCGTGAGGATGAGCTTTTTGAGGCTGCAAAAAATCTCCAGGTTCCTTATGATCTGGTGGCTTACGTACACGACAACGGCAGACTTCCTGTTGTAAACTTCGCAGCAGGCGGCGTTGCTACCCCTGCTGATGCAGCTCTTATGATGCAGCTCGGCGCAGAAGGTGTGTTCGTAGGTTCCGGCATCTTCAAATCCGGCAATCCGGCAAAAAGAGCTGCTTCCATCGTAAAGGCAGTTACCAATTACACAGATTCCAAGCTGATCGCAGAACTTTCCAGAGATCTTGGAGAAGCTATGGTTGGAATCAATGAGCAGGAAATCGCCTTACTGATGGCAGAAAGAGGCAAATAATGACGATTGCAGTACTGGCTCTGCAGGGAGCTTTTGCAGAGCATGAAAAAGTCCTTGACCGCCTTGGCGTTTCTCATATTGAGCTGCGCCAGGCCAAAGACCTTGAATTACCTTATGACGGACTGATCCTGCCAGGCGGCGAGAGTACAGTCCAGAGCAAACTGCTCAAAGACCTTGGCATGTTTGACACTCTGAAAGAACAGATTGAAAACGGAATGCCTGTTCTCTCCACCTGTGCTGGCATGATCCTTCTTGCTTCTGAGATCGAGGGACAGGATGACTGTCATTTCGGAACCATTCCCATGCTTGTCCGTAGAAATGCCTACGGCCGCCAGCTTGGAAGCTTCCACACAGAAGCAGAAGTCCAGTCTGTGGGAACCGTTCCCATGACTTTTATCCGTGCCCCTTATGTATCTGAGGTTTTCAAAGGAACTGAGGTTCTTGCATCCGTTGATGACCGTATCGTAGGCGTACAGTATCAGAATCAGCTGGCTTTCGCCTTTCATCCGGAACTGGATGAAGATACACGAATCCATGAGAAATTCCTTTTTCTTATTACAAAATAAAAAAGAAAGCCGGAAATACAGTTCATATGGTCAATCCATATGATTCTGCACTTCCGGCTCTTTCATATCTGAAAAATTCAGATTCTTATTTGCCATATGCTCATAAACACAATCTTTTCCCAATCTGTAATTGATCTATACTCATCTGTTCAGCAATTCTGCCATTGTTTTTAATAACTGGTTAATTTCAACAGGCTTCGCGACATATCCATTCATTCCTGCTGCAAAAGCGACTTTCCGGTCTTCCTCAAAGGCATTGGCTGTCATAGCTATAATAGAAATCCCGTAATCCTTAAGCAATGTCAGGATAATTTCTGCATTCAAGGCATTATCCTCTGCGATCAGTATCCTTTTTTTCTTTCAGTGCTTCTGCACAAAC
>CAVBVT010000054.1:10153-17952 GCA_963598855.1 Eggerthellaceae bacterium | reverse complement strand
AACACTTGGATTGCGGCCATTTTTAATCTACTTTACCTGCAAAAGTCAGGTTATATGACTGATTGTGTTGTCTGTAAAGACGCAAATATTCACAAAGTCACATAATACAAACGGAAATATATTATAAATAATCAACAAACCACATACAATTGCCATATAGCAGCATGAAATATATCATAATACCACAGTACAACAAAAATATACTGTGTAAAACATGTGGTTTGTTGACTGCTTGGATTTAGACACAAATCAACTTGTTTCTGTTTTTGGTGAAATCATTGAAATCTTAAGAGTGTGAATGAAACTATAAAAAAAGATCTTCTGCATAAATCGCATATTTCTGTGCGATATACAAAAGATCTTTTTATGATTACTTTGCAGTTAATCCTTTTGCCTGAAGCATTCCAAGATAAGAAGTTCGTACGGTATCACTCATCTTATATTCCAGTACAGCGAGAAGTTCTTCCATTTTATTTAAATTCTCTTCCCGTTCGTTTTCTTTCCCGGCAACTACTTCCAGTTCCAGGAAATCGCCAAGTCCATCTACCTGATCCAGGCAGGCGGTGATGGTGTCTCTGCGGAGATATTTTCTGGTTTTTATTACCTTGGCGACTGGAAAGAATTCCAGATGAGTAAGAATACTCTCCATCACATCAGCATCCTGAACCTCTGTTTCAAGTTCCATCCGTGACATGGAGATATTATCCAGTTTTGGACCTTTAAAATTGATCTGAGTATGGGAATGGCCAGTCCGGCAGTCTGTACTCTGACGGATGCGCAGTGCTTCGTCCTGTTTCTTTATATCGTGATGGATACCATTGAAGTAAGTATCTTCCTCCCGGATCTCAGATGTTTCCTGAAATCTGTAATATAGAAGCTTTTCTAATGTCTCCTGCCTGTTTCTCAGAGGCAGTTTGATTTCAATTTCAAATTGAACCATTATTTCTTCAGGATCTCATCTTTCTTGTTCAGAAGTGCTTCACATGCTGCACAAGCCGGACAGTCACAGTAAAGGGCTCCGGCAGATTTGATATCTTTAGCGTGTGCAAGGATCTTCTTTGCGCCATCTGCGCCGAAAACCTTTGCCCCCATATCTGATCCTGCGAATGAGATCAGTCCGTCGATAGGCATGATATCCGCTTCCAGATCGGCAACATAAGCGTTGGCTGCATCAGCCTCTCCGGCAGTGCCGACTGCATCCAGATAGTTCTGTGCAGCTGTTTTGATCTCTTTACATGCAGATGGTGCCTGAAGTAGATCCTGAGTTAATTCTTTGATTGTTTTTGACATGATCGTATCTCCCTTCTGGTGTTTCTGATGAAACAAGTGTATCAGTTATGTACTTATAAAAATATGATACCACAATTTCCGCAGGTTTCCAGAGTCGATTTTATTTATTCACTGATTTTTTCGATATCCATATTTTCAGGCAGGATGCAGCTTAAAACAATGGATATGATGAATACAACAGCAACTACATTTTCTGCAAAAACTGACTGAATGATAGATGGGAAAATATCCCAGATACCGCTCTCGCTTGCAGTGGTAAATCCGATTCCAACAGCCAGAGAAAGAGACACGATAGTAATATTTCTCTGAGAAAAACCGCAGGAAGCGATCATTTGAACACCGGATGTCAGGATGGAACCAAACATCATGATCGTGCATCCACCCACAACAGAATCCGGAAGTGAGGCGAAGAAATTACCGATCGGAGGAAGCAGACCAGCCAGGATCATACATACAGCACCTGTCATAATGGTAAAACGGTTGACAACTTTTGTCATGGCAACCAGTCCTACATTCTGGGAAAAAGATGTTACAGGCGGGCATCCGAGCAAAGAGGAAATAGTGGATGCGTAACCGTCACAGGCCAGAGAACCGGAAATTTCTTTTCCTGTGATCTCGCGGTCTAGTCCGGAAGATACCAGTGCGGAAGTATCTCCAATCGTCTCAGCAGCAGAAACCAGGAAAATAATACAGGTAGAAATAATAGCTCCGGCATGGAATTCCGGTTTTACAGGAAGTAGATGAGGCAGAGAAATCAGTCCTCCGGACAGGATCATGCTGAGATCTACTTTTCCCATAAAAATGGCGATCACATATCCAACGATCAGTCCTGCAAGAACAGATAACTGTTTCAGATAACCTTTACTCAGGATATTCCAGAGCAGGCAGACTGCAAGTGTGATGGTGCCAAGCAGAAGGTTCTGTGCAGAACCGAAATCTTCGTTATATCCACCTCCAAAAGACCGGGCACCTACTGTAAATAATGAAAATCCGATAGAGGTTACAACGGAAGCTGCAACGACCGGTGTGATGATCTTACGCCAGTAACGTGCCAGAAGTCCAAGGGTTCCTTCCATCAGACCGCCGATCAGAACGGCACCGATCACTGCCGGATATCCGTAATTGGCTGCCACAGTACTTAATACCGTGACAAAAGTGAAGCTTACACCCATTACTACAGGAAGTCTGGAACCAATCTTCCATATGGGATAAAGCTGGATCAAAGTAGCGATTCCGGCTACGAACATGGCATTCTGAAGCAGGATTGCGATCTGTGCCTGGCTGAGAGCCGGCTGTGCGGAAGCTGCGATCAGAGTGATTGGTGTCAGATTTGAGACAAACATGGCAAGGATGTGCTGCAGGCCAAATGGGATCGCTTTTGCAACAGGCACAGTTCCGTCCAGCTTGTAAATGTTGTTGATGCTGCTTTGCATTCTTTTAAATTCTCCCTTCTATTATAAGAAAAAGTTACGGAACAATCATAACACAGGTTTGTTGCGGAAACCAGACGGATTTTGACAAATAAATGCAATAATAGATAAAATATATCAAATTGTGAATATTTATGCACGAAAAAATAAAATATACTCTTGCATTTTCGGAACTTTTACTGTAGAATTATTAATCAGATAAACACAAATGTATGCCATACCCGAACACTGATTACGAAGATGTAACCAATCTTAACTGTATCAGTGTTTTTTAATATACAATGGGGAAACGAGGAAAAAGATTATGGAAAAAAAGCATGAAATAATGAGTCTGGAAGACTCCGAACAGCTGAAAGGCAGAATGAAATTCTTTGAGCAGGAGCTGATGCAGCATCACCACATCGATCCCAATCTCTATGTGGAATACGATGTAAAGAGAGGCCTTCGTGATTCCGCAGGTAAAGGTGTTCTCACAGGTCTTACTGAGATTTCTGATGTTATCGGCTATAAGCTGGTCAATGGCAGACGTATTCCTGCAGATGGTGAACTGTATTATCAGGGAATCAATGTACAGGATATTGTAAACGGACTGAAGGACAGACGTTTTGGCTTTGAGGAGACGATTTATCTTCTGATCTTCGGTAAACTTCCAAGTAAGGAAGAACTTTCCAGATTCCTGGAACTGCTCTCCGATATGGAAGATCTGGGAGGACGTTTTGTCCGTGACGTTGTCATGAAGGGAACCAACGCCAATATTATGAATGCCATGGAGCGCTGCGTACTTGCCCTCTATACATATGATGATAACTCGGAAGATATTTCCGTAGAGAATGTACTCCGCCAGTCGCTGGAATTGATTGCCAAGCTTCCTGAAATTGCGGTTTATTCCTATCACGCATACCGTCATTTCCGTAAAGATGAGACACTCTTCATCCGTAATCCGCAGAAAGGACTTTCCCTTGCTGAGAACATCCTTCTGATGCTTCGTCCGGACGGCAAATATACAGAACTTGAAGCCAAGGTTCTTGATATAGCGCTTGTGCTTCATGCAGAGCATGGCGGTGGTAACAACTCTACATTTACCACACATGTAGTAACTTCTTCCGGAACAGACAGTTACTCTTCCACTTCTGCTTCCATTGGATCACTGAAAGGGCCTCGCCATGGTGGTGCCAACCTGAAAGTACAGAACATGTTCACAGATCTGAAAGCCAATGTGAAAGACTGGGAAAGCGAAGAAGAGATCACAGCATATCTGCAGAAAATACTGAATAAAGAAGCATTTGACCATGCGGGTCTGATCTATGGTATGGGACATGCAGTTTATACACTCTCTGATCCCCGAGAAGTGATCCTGAAGCGTTTTGCACAGGCTCTCGCAGAGGAGAAAGGCATGACAGAGGAATTCAAGCTTTATGATAAAGTTGAGAGCATTGCCGGCAAGCTGATCATGGAACACAGAAAACTGTTCAAGAATGTCTGCGCAAATGTAGACTTCTACAGTGGTTTTGTTTACACGATGCTTGGTATCCCGGAAGAACTCTTCACTCCGATCTTCGCCATTGCACGTATGCCTGGCTGGAGTGCACACCGTCTGGAAGAACTGATCAGTGCCAACAAGATCATCCGTCCTGCTTACAAATACGTGGGACATCATACAGAGTTTGTACCGTTTGATGAAAGATAATAAAAAGTTATATAATTTATACAGATAACCCAAAATGGCAGAAGTTTGAAGCTTCTGCCATTTTCTACTTGTTATATACACGCAGGCTGCTGCTGCGTGATGCAGTGGATATTTCCGCCGCCATACACGATTTCTCTGGTCTGTACTCCCACAACCTGATGATCTGGAAAAATTTCTCCAAGTTGCTGCAGTGCAAGAGAATCGTTTTCGTCTTCATACTGAGGAACAATGATTCCCTTATTGGTGATCAGAAAGTTAGCATAAGAAGCAATACAGAGATCCCCGTTTTTTCTTGGTGCTGCAAATGGATTCTGATCGATAGTGTCGGTGCCTTCAAGAAGCACAGATTCTCTGGGAAGACAGAGTTTGTGAACTTTTAAGTGCCGGCCGCGTGCATCGGTTGTCTGGCATAGAGTCTGATATGCCTGCCTCGCCTGATCATAAAATGGATGGGAAGGATCTTCTGTGTAAATACAGATCACTTCGCCAGGCCGTGCAAAACAGGCTACATCATCCACATGACCATTTGTTTCATCAGGATCGATCCCGTCTTTCAGCCAGATGACTTTGCTGCATCCAAGATAATTTTTCAGGTTTTCTTCAATTTCAGGTTTGGAAAGACGCGGATTTCTGCCTTTGCTGAGAAGACACATTTCCGTTGTGAGGACAGTTCCCTCCCCGTCTACGTGGAAGGAACCACCTTCTAGTATAAAATCCTTAAGCGGATAGTAATCAGTTTCTGAGATCTCGCAGATCTTTCGTGCTATAAGATCATCGTTTTCCCAGGGGAAATAAAGTCCGTCTACAAGTCCGCCCCAGGCATTAAAACGCCAGTCACAGGCTCTGCGTTCTCCTTTTTTGCTGATAAGAAAGGAAGGACCTGTATCCCGGCACCAGGCATCATCGGAGCTTATTTCTATAACCTGGATTTCCGGTGGGAGCTGTTTGCGGCAGTTTGTAAACTGTTCCTTGGAGACCAGCATAGTCACTGGCGTAAAACGGGAAACTGCACGGGCTACATCTGCAAAGGCCTTCTGTGCAGGTTTCGCACCTGACCGCCAGGTATCTGTTCTCTGCGGCCATATCATCCAGATTCTTTCCTGGGGAGCGAATTCCCCAGGCATATAGAATCCATCCTGTAAAGGTGTTGTATTTAGAATTTGTTTTGCCATGATCTTGTTTTTCCTATTTTTTCAGTTCTGTCCACATGTCATCATAAAGTGCAAGAGTGTCTGTATCCAGGTTCTGGATATATTCGCCGTGTTTGATCACATCTTCCGGCGGATTTTTGGCTTCATTAGTTGCATATTCCTCTCCCATGGCTTCCAATGCTTTGGCATTTGGGCACATGTACGGGAATTCAGCAAGAACTTCCGACATAACATCAGGATCCAGCATATAGTTGATAAATGTCATGGCAGCGTCATAATTCTTGCTGCCTTTTGGGATTGCCCAGTTATCCATAAAGAGATATGCTCCTTCTGACGGGTATACAACTTTGATGGAAGGATTTTCTTCCATGGCCAGTGCAACTTCTGCGCTCCACATAGCACCCAGGGAGCACTCTCCCTGGATCAGGGCGGATTTCGGGCTGTCGGAATCGTACATTTTTACATTGTCTTTGAGAGTCAGAAGTTTCTCTTTAACCGCGGCGATCTCATCCGTGTCAGAAGTACTCATACTGTATCCAAGGCTTTTGGCAGTGAGCCCGATAACTGCACGGAAATCATCCAGAAGAACCTCACTGTTTTTGTATTGGGGATCAAAAAGATTTGCATAGGAAGTAATCTCGTCGGAAATCTTATCTGTGTTTACAGCAATGGCTTCTGCACCTCCAAGATACGGAACACTGTACTTGTTGTCCGGATCATAGCTTGGGTTCAGATAAGCATCTCCAATATTGGAAAGATTGGAAAGTTTATCGTGGTCAAGTTCTGCCAGCATATCCTGCCCTGCCATCTGCTCTACCATATAGTCACTTGGCTGGATGATATCATAGGCGTCCTCCGATTCGGATTTAACTTTTGCCAGCATATCTTCATTGGATGAGAAGGTAGAATGATTTACCTTGATACCCGTTTTGTCCTGGAATTCATCAATAACAGAATCCGGGATATATTCTGTCCAGGTAAAAATATTCAGCGTTGTTCCGGCGTAAGGCTGATCGTCAGAAGAATTTTTTGCAGCGTTTGCAGAACTGCCGCAGCCAGTAAGACCAAGAGCAAGGATCATGCTTCCTGCCAGTACCAAAGTGAGAATTTTCTTTTTCATAATATATGCCTCTTTTCTTTCTTATTTTTTCTTTTTTAAAAGATTGCTCTGTGTGAGAATAACAAGGATAATGGTTCCCACAAGGATCAGTGTTGAAAGTGCATTTACATCAGGAGCAACTCCGCTTTTGATGGATTCCATGACTTTCAGCGGAAATGTTTTGACCTGTCCGTTTGTAAAGTAACTTACGATCACGTCATCCAGAGATAAGGTAAATGCCAGAAGTGCGCCTCCTCCGATTCCGGGAACAAGTACAGGAAGGGTTACATGGAAAAAAGTTTTGATACGGTTTGCACCAAGATCCATGCTGGCTTCCTCAATGGACAGATCATAACCCGTCAGTCTGGCTCGTACATTGAAGATCACATACGGGATGGAAAAGGTAGTGTGAGCCAGTACCAAAGTAAGAAGTCCTCTGGGAATTCCGGTATTTGTAAAAAGGGTAAGAAGCGAAATTCCAAGAACGATCTCCGGAATCACCACAGGAATATAAAGCAGTCCGTCGATGATGGTTTTTCCACGAAATTTAAATTTATACATGCCGATCGCAGCCAGGGTTCCTACTGCCGTTGCAAGCAAGGTGCTGATCACTGCAATGGTGATGGTGGTTCCAAAAGACTCCAGTAAAGCGGAATTGTCAAAAAGCTTCAGGTACCAGTCAAGGGAAAATCCTTTCCAGCTGATATAAGGCTTGGATGTGGTGGCATTGAAGGAACCGGCAACGATCACGGCAATGGGAAGGAACAGAAACAGATAGATCAGTCCGCAAAAAATGATCCCCGTGATCTTTTTTAAATGATGGATGGTTTTTCTTGTCATAATTTACACCCCCAGACTGCCCATATCGCCGCCAAGCTTCTGGTAAAGTTTTACCAGAACAAGGGTAATCACAATAAGTATAATGGAAAGTGCAGCTCCCAGAGGCCAGTTATTTCCACTCTGGAACTGCCGTTCGATCAGGTTTCCGATCACATCGGAGTTGCCTCCGCCCATAATATCTGAAACAAAGAAATATCCGAGACAGGGGATGAATACCATGATACTTCCGGAAAAAATGCCGCTTAATGTCAGAGGAAGGATTACTTTTCTAAAAGTAGTGAATCCTTTTGCTCCAAGATCTG
>CAVBVT010000054.1:5938-10143 GCA_963598855.1 Eggerthellaceae bacterium | reverse complement strand
TGAGGAAGCTTCCAGAAGCTGACTGTCCAGTTTTTCTATGGCTGTATACAAAGGAAGGACCATAAACGGAAACAGGCAGTACACCATTCCAAGTACAGTAGCTCCTCTGTTAAAAAGGATCTCAAGTGGTTCCTTTATAAGTCCGATCTTCATAAGAAATAAATTCAGCCATCCGTTAGCACCGAGAAAAGTTCTCCATCCGTAGATACGGATCAGGGAGTTAGTCCAGAATGGAATGATGACCAGCATGTAGAGAACGCTTTTGTGGATCCATTTTGTACGGGCGATCAGGTAGGAAAAAGGATATCCCAGCAAAATGCAGATCAAAGTAGTAAAGAAAGCTACCAGAAGGGAGTTTCCATAGATCTGTATGTAATTGGAATCTGCAAGTCTCCGGAAATTTCCCAGAGAAAAGGAATAAACAATATTGTAGGACTGATCAATGGAACAAAAACTCATTACAAGTACGTAGATCAGCGGGATGGCAACAAAAAATGCCAGCCAAAAAGTAACGGGACCTACCATAGTCAGTACAGGAAGGATCCGGGAGTGGAACTGATGATTAGATGTTTTTTTCATCTTTTTCGCCTCCTCTTCTACTGAAATACAACATTATCCATGGCTCTGGCAAAAACATTGTCAAATGTGTGGATCAGTTTTGCGTCTTCATTGTTCCAGTAAAGATAGATATCCCCGTTACAAGGTAGCGGCTGTCCGGCAAGACGCTCAATCCGGATCTCGTTTCCATTGGAAAGAGTTACGATAGCTTTCTGGGCAGTTCCAAGATAAATCTGTTCTTTGACTATGCCTTTCAGCTGAAATCCTTCTACCGGTTCCGAGGAGTAAAGCATTCTTTCCGGCCGTACAGATACGGCGATCATATCACCAGCCTGGAATTCCTGGCTTTTTACAATAAATTCGCCAGGTTCAATGATAACACGCATCTGCTCATCCTGTTTTTCGATCACCTGTCCTTCAAAAAGATTGGTTTCGCCAATGAAAGTAGCAACAAATTTTGTTTTTGGTGATTCGTAGATTTCTTCCGGTGTTCCGATCTGCTCCATAACACCCTGATTCATGATGCAGATCCTATCACTCATGGTAAGTGCCTCTTCCTGGTCATGGGTGACATAAATAAATGTTATGTTAAGCTTTTTCTGGAGCTTCTTCAATTCCAGCTGCATCTGCTTGCGAAGCTTTAAGTCCAGCGCACCAAGAGGTTCATCCAGAAGAAGAACTTTTGGCTGGTTGATCAGTGCTCTTGCAATGGCAACACGCTGTTTCTGTCCTCCGGAGAGCTGGGAAGGATAACGTTTTTCGAAACCTCCCAGTTCCACAAGATCCAGCATTTCGGCTACTTTTTTTTTGATCTCGGTTTTCGGGACTTTTTTGATCCGCAGGCCGTAGGCGATGTTGTCAAAAATAGTCATATGCGGAAATAAAGCATAGCTCTGAAATACGGTGTTGACTTCCCTCTGGTAAGGTTCTTTGTCACGGTTATCTTCTCCCTGGATCAGGATAACACCATCACTGGCTTCTTCGAACCCTGCGATCATACGGAGAGTGGTTGTTTTTCCACATCCGGATGAGCCCAGCAGTGTGAGAAATTCACCTTCATATACCGTCAGATTCATATCTTTTACAACATGGTTGTCGCCATAGTATTTATTTACATTTTTCAGTTCTACGATTGGTTTACCTGTCATTACGCTCTCCCCTTTCCACTTTGGTTTTTGTCACAGGGCTTTTTCTCCCCTGGCTCCGGTTCTGAGACGTACGGCATCTTCTACCGGACGGATAAAAACCTTGCCGTCTCCTACATGGCCGGTGATCACACGGTCTCGGAGTTCTGTGATGATAGGTTCTACCATTTTATCGGGAACCACTACATTTGCCTGGATCTTTGGAAGAAGATTGACATTGACTTTAAAGCCTTTGATGGTATTTACTGCGTTGTCATCTACAATACCTTTCTGGGTACCGCATCCCATAACTGTCATAACTGTAATGCCTCCGCAGTTCTTTTCGTCCAGGATCTTTTTTACAGTTTCCAGTTTTTCTGGTCGGATGATGATATTCAGCTCTTTCATAACAGATTTCCTCCTTTTGATGTTGTTATATAAACAAAGACTTCCCTGTATGGCATCTTTGCCTGATACGAGAAGTCTTTTGGTCAGATAGCTGGATATACAGACAAAGGCGATCCGGTATAGAACCAGATCGCCTTTGATTGGTATAAATTGAGTTTATTGTACTATGTTTTTGCAAAAAATCAATACACAGATTTATAAAAAATTAAAATGAAATTAGCAGAAAATTCTGTGATCTGCACAAAATCATACAATATTATAAATCATGTCATAAGTTTTAGCGGAAGCTCTTCAGCCAGTTTACAAGGGAATCATGCCAGATGTTGTCATATACAGTCTTTTTCATCTGATCATCCACAGGGCCGTTTCCTGCCATTTTTGCAAGGATGGCAGCCTGAAGTTCACCTACTGTCATCTCTTCCGGTGTTTTGTTTGGATTCGGTGCAGCAGCTTCTGTTGGTTCTTTGGCAGCTGTGTCTGTAGTTTCCTGTGAACTGGAAGCTTCTGTCTTTGATGCAGTGCTTTCCTCTTTGGCTGCAGCTGTTTCCGGGATTTCTGTCTGAACAGGTTTGTATTCCGGCATATCTCCGGCCGGGAGCCAGATCTCACCACTGTTTGCTGCAACACGGACACGGATACGTCCGCCTTGTGCGGAAACTTTCTGGCCGGTGAGTGCACCTACGTATTCCGGTGCGCTTCCTGTTGGAAGGTTCATCTCTGCATCACTGTCATCATTGTTTACTGTGACGATCACACGTATGCCATCAAGATCTCTTGCAAAAGCAAACTGGCGGTTTGTAAGAGCCAGCTCTGCGTAGGAACCATAGCTTAATGCAGGAGTTTCCTGACGGACTTTTCCAAGGGCTGCGATCAGTGCTGTACATGGATTCTTTGTAGTGGAATCTGCGTAATCATCAAGATTTAGCGCAGGTCTTAAGCTGGCGTCGGAGAATTTCTCTTTCTTTCCGTCAATGCCGAATTCTGATCCGTAGTAAATGCTTGGAACGCCAGGTAATGTATAAAGCAGCACATGCACCGGGGCAAAATGCGCTTTGTTCTGAAGTTTTGTATAGATTCGCTCTACGTCATGGTTGTCCACAAAATTGTAAAGATCCAGGTCGCCCATATTCTGAAGATATTTTACTGTGTGGGCAATCTCAAAATAGTTATGGTCATTATGGCCGCTGTAAAGAGCTTTATGAAGGGCATAGTTGGTTACGCTGTGAAGGGTCTGTCCGTTTACCCAGCGGCTGTAATCTCCGTGGATCACCTCTCCCATCAGCCAGAAATCTTTTTTTACTTCGTCAGCAGTGTGGCGGAGAATACGCATGAAATCAAAATCAAGGACATCAGCAGCATCCAGACGGATTCCGTCAATATCAAATTCAGAAACCCAGAAACGGATCACATCGCAGATGTAGTTCTGTACTTCCGGATTGCGCTGGTTCAGTTTAACCAGGAGGTTGTATCCTCCCCAGTTCTCATAGGAGAATCCATCGTTGTACTCGGTGTTTCCGCCAAAGTTTACATTGCAGTACCAGTTTACATACGGAGAATGTTCAAGGTTCTTCTGGATATCCTTGAATGCGAAGAAATCACGGCCTGTATGGTTGAATACGCCGTCAAAGATCACGCGGATGCCTTTGTCATGACATGCTTTTACAAAGTTTGTAAGATCTTCGTTGGTTCCAAGACGGGAGTCCAGCTTCTTGTAGTCTGTTGTCTCATAGCCGTGTCCTACACTCTCAAAAAGCGGACCAATATATAAGGCAGTACAGCCGATTTTCCTGATGTGGTCGATCCACGGCAGCAGTGTGTTCAGTCGATGTACAGGGGTTCCGTAATCGTTTTCCTTCGGGGCTCCTGTAAGTCCAAGTGGATAAATATGATAGAAGATTGCTTCGTTGTACCAGCTCATAATATTACACCTCTGTTCTAAAAATTTGCAATTTCCTGATAATTAGAGAAATTACACAAATATCTTCTTTATAATACCAGATTTTCCAAAAATAATCCAGAATCAATTAGACAGTTTTTGGACAGAAAATCCGGCAAGATTGTCAACTGCCGGATCTTAAGACATCTATTCATCAAATTCTGCGGTCACAATAAAGC
>CAVBVT010000054.1:5576-5928 GCA_963598855.1 Eggerthellaceae bacterium | reverse complement strand
CAATAAAGCCTCGGGGAGTATGTTCAATACTTTTGACGATTCCTTCTGTAGATTTGATACGGTCTGCATTTTTATAGCAGCCGGACATGGCAACAGCAGGTTCGATAATGTAGCTGTAGTTGGTGGCTGACAAAAATTCGGAGATCTTTACCTTATCTCCTACCTGGATCAGTCCCTGACGTTCCATTTTGAATTTTTCTTCACGCATGGATAAAAACCTTCTTTCTGTTTCATGGTTTGAAATGATCTATATTATGCGGTCAGGAACCGGAGGGAATCCGGATCAGCAGCTTCTGACCGTCTTTTTCTACTGCTGTGAGGACCGGAATATGTTTTTTGCGCAGTGCATGTA
>CAVBVT010000054.1:4883-5566 GCA_963598855.1 Eggerthellaceae bacterium | reverse complement strand
GTGCATGTACGATGGGGTACAGAGAAAACATGGCATCTCCTGCAAAAACAGCTTCCGGTTTGTATTTGAGGATCTGTTTTATCTGATCTTTGATATGGCTTTTCCACTGGGATTTTTCCATGGATATCTCGCCATAACTGCCTTCCATGGTAAACTCCGGCAGTTCCGGAACAGACAGATGCACAATTTTTGCGCGTCTGACATCAGTCAGATTTTTAAGAAGATGATCCGTCTCTTCATTTCCGCCAAGGCTTACGATCACCGCTTTCTCGTGAAAGGCTGCGAGACTGCTTCTGCATGCGCGTAAAGAATCTTCCAATGTCCCACAGGTCATAAGAAAACCGCCTTTATGACAGAAGATCGCACTTTCAAGACCTGTGGCAGCAATAAGCTCCTCACCTTCAAGACCCAGCCACTGAGAAGGAAAGCTGCATTTATAGTTCATGGAGTATTCTTTCTTCTGAGGCTGGATGCAGTAGCCGCCGCGGTTGGACGGAAAAATTACGAACGCAATGCTGGTCTCGGAAAGTCTTTTCTGACAGGGGATAAATTCCGGGAGTACCAAGATATTGGTATTTTCGGCTGGTGTATCTCCGGTTTTCAGGGATTTCTGGTGTTCCTCAAGAACTTCTTCCACACGTTTATCTGCCCGTTCATTGCCGCGGTACCGCTCGAATTTATTT
>CAVBVT010000054.1:0-4873 GCA_963598855.1 Eggerthellaceae bacterium | reverse complement strand
AATTTATTTTCCAGGATCATTCCTGCAACGCTGACTGCCTGGAAAAATGCCTGGTCATTGCTACCTTTGGAATCCCAGCCAGGATTAAAATTCCCGATCAGTGTGGCGAGTTCATTTTTCTCTCCTGTGTTGTCATTATTATCCAGCGGCTGGACAAAAGATTCGTCAAATTTCTCTGCCAGTTCCTCTCCCAGGATCTCTGCTCCAAGTGCTTCCCAGAGAAGGCCAAATGCCGCATAAGGTACCCCATTTTCACGAACCCGGCTGTCTTTCTGATGGTGATCATACTGACCTCTTCCAATATCGAAAACAAGTCCCTGGTAATCATCGGGAACCACATTTCCGCGGGTAATGGTAATCTCAGGGTTCAGATATAAAAGCAGTGCGGCAGAAAAAACATCATCTGCATGGAATTTGCCGCTGTGAGTGAATGCAGATGCGTCTTTTTGTCTGATTTTTTCCAGTAATTGATTCATATGAAACTCTCCTGTATATTTGATCTTTTCCCAGTATACCACAGAAATGAAAAAGATACAAAATCCCGGAGAACCCGGCTGTTAAATTCAAAGTACAGGTATCTGGATTTCCGTCACAAATTTGTCTGTATTGCTGGTAAGTCCGTTATCGATCAGGGTTATTTCGCGGGAAAAGCCTGTAATCTCAAGGTTCTGGTTCCGGATATATTCCAGAAGTTTAGCGTAATAAGCTGTTGCTTCTGTATGACTTCCGCAGAAACGGATTGTCACACAGGTTTGTTCCGGAAAAGTTTCTGCTTCTCCTGTATACCGGTCTTCTTCATCTAAAAGAAGAAAGATCCTGTCATAATCCTGAAAACACTTCGCAAGAAGCTTTTCCCTGGAGATTCCGATTCCGATCTTTCCCATAAAAACAAGGGATTCTGTCTGATCCTCCACCAGCCGGCGGATGGAACTTTCCAGATCAAGGTAGGTTTTGGGATGGAGGGAATCCCGAAGCCATACCACACGGCTTTCCGGCAGTCTGATCTGACGGATCACATCAAGTTCTGAGTTCATGGCATCCCGGAGCTGATCCAGACGATGATCGATCTTACGGGAGATCAGTTCCAGTTCTTTCTGTTTTTGCTGGATCACTTTTTTCTGATGTACCAGCTGTTCTTCTATTACTTCCGTATCCCTGTTATCCAGAAAAGCTTTGATTCTGGCCAGGGGAAAATCCAGTACACGAAGGTAGCGTATGGTATTAAGAAGTTCGAACTGGCGTGTTCCGTAATAGCGGTATCCTGTGTCCGGGTCTGTATATTCCGGAGTCAGCAGCCCAGCCTGCTCATAATGGCGCAGAGTTCCCATGCTGATGTGAAACATTTTTGCCACTTCGCCGATAAGAAATAATTTTTTATCTTCCATTGCTCTCTCCTGCGGCTGCTGTTGAAAATAAAAGGTCGGAATGATGTTTCAGCCAGAAATAGGCAAAAAGACAGATCAGCACAGAGAGAAGAGATCCTGCCGGTGCTGCCATTCCCATTGGGAAAAGTGTATCCTGGAAATATCTGGATGCCAGGTAAGAACCAGGAACACGAACCAGGACAATAGCAAGCATATTATGGATGAATCCGATATAAGATTTCCCGTAAGCGCAGAAATATCCGGTGAAGCTGAAATGAATTCCTGCAAAAATACAATCCCAGATATAGGATCGGATATATTGTGTTCCAAGAAGAACTACGGCTGCATCAGCGGTAAAAGCCAGAAGGATATGAGATGCGGCAAACTGTACGATCACAGAGACGATGATTCCGTATACTGTGGTGATCATAATGCTGTAGCGTAAAGTTTTGGCTGCGCGGTCATGCTTTCCTGCTCCGATATTTTGGGCAGCCAGTGCAGAGACAGCTGCAAGCATGGAAGATGGAACCAGAAATACAGCACTGATGACTTTTTCCACAATTCCTACAGCTGCGGCATCATTAAGGCCTCTGTGATTGGCAATGATGGTGATGATGATAAAAGCAACTTGAATACAGCCATCCTGTATAGCTACAGGAATTCCGATCTTCAGGATCTGAGACATAACGCGGTGATCCGGACGGAAATCTGCTCTCGTAAGACGGATTCCTGTTTCTCTTTTACGGATGGAGACCAGGGCGATCACGACGCTTAACGTCTGAGCCAAAGTTGTTCCCAGGGCTGCACCGGAAGGTCCCATGTGCAGAACTCCGATAAAAACATAATCCAGTATAATATTTACTGCACAGGCAACGGCGATAAAGTACATTGGAGTTTTTGAGTCACCTATTCCGCGAAAAATAGAACTGATAATATTATAGGCTGTGATAAACGGGATTCCAATAAAACAGATGATCAGGTAGCTGGTTGTTCCGGCTACTGCTTCTATGGGGATTCCGATGAGTACAATGATCTGATTTACAAGGCAGAGAAGAATTGCTGTGAAAAGAATAGAAACTGCCATAAACAGAGTAACGGTATTTCCGATAGCTCTGGCTGCGTCTGTTTTCTTATCTGCACCGATAGCACGGCTGATCGTGACAGTGGCTCCCATGGCAAGTCCTACGATGATAACAGTCAGCATATGCATGACCTGGCTTCCATTTGAAACTGCAGTGATGGCATCTACGCCGTTAAACTGTCCTGTGATAAAAAGATCTGCCATTCCGTAAAGGGTCTGCAGGAAATAGGAAAGCAGGTATGGCAGGGCAAAATATACGATAGTTTTGAAAATATTTCCTGTTGTAAGATTTTTTTCCATAGTTTCTTTTTCTGATCTGTTTGGATTTCTTATGCTATGCAGTATGGCAATGATCAGATAACCTCCTGGGTATAATTTAAACCTTACAATGGTTGTAATGTCAATGTTTTTTTGCTGGATTTAAGCGGATTACCAAGAAGGTGTGAAGATTTTATCAATTAATGAAAAATAGCCAGAATCTTTAAAAATCCTCTTGTAATTTCAGTCATAATGCACTATAATATGAAACATATTAATAGCAATTTTATTCAAAATTATTATATGTGTCTAAGGAGGAAAACAGAATGGTTGAACTGATCGTAGGAAAGAAAGGCAAAGGCAAAACAAAAGTACTGTTAGACAAAGTAAACGGAGCTGTAAAGGACGCAAACGGCAGTATTGTTTACTTAGACAAAAGCACTAAACACATGTATGAACTGAATAATAAGGTTCGTCTCATTGACGTTTCCGGTTTCCCGGTTAAGAATGCTGACGAATTCGTAGGATTTATCTGTGGTATCCTTTCACAGGATCATGATCTGGAGCAGATTTATCTGGATAGCTTTCTTACAACAGCAAAACTTGAAGGTAAGGATGCAACAGAAACACTGGATCAGTTAAGTGCCATTGGTGAGAAATTTAAGGTTTCCTTTATTATCAGTATGTCACTGGATAAGGAAGAAGTTCCTGCTACATATCAGGATAAAATTATCAGCGCATTATAATAAAATTGAATATAGGTGTTGCTTTTATATAAGAATAAATGATATTAAACAACGTAAAATCAGGGGAATCTGTTTTGGGCAGATTCCCCTTTTTAATGCTTCATTCCCTCTCATTTTCCATCTGCGCACTGGCAGAGGCCACATTTTTACAGAGATTTCATCTGGGAACAGTGTATGGACTTTATTCGGCTTCTCAAAATCAGAAGCCATTTTTGCCAGAAGCTTGTTTGTGGAAATTCCCACATTTACAGTAAAACCAAGCTCATTATGAATCTTATCTTTGATTTCACAGGCGGTTGCAGCAGGATTTGGATATATAAAGGAAGTTCCGGTCATATCCAGAAATACCTCATCAATAGAAAAAGATTCCATTACAGGTGCATAGGACGCGCAGATAGATTTAAAGGCCCGGGAATATTTGTCGTAAAGTTCAAAATCAGAAGGAACTGTGACAAGTCCGGGACATTTGCGCAGAGCCATAGCCACAGGCTCACCTGTCTGTATGCCATATTTATTTGCTGGGATAGATTTTGCTACCACAATGCCGGTCCGTTTCTGTGGATCTCCACCGATACAGGAAGGAATTTCGCGGAGATCCGGAAGACCTTTTTTTACTCTTCGTACAGCTTCCCAGGAAAGGAAGGCACTGTTTACATCAACATGAAAGATTAACCGTTCCATAGTTGTTCATCCTTTATTCTCAGAAGTTTCTGTCATAACTACTGTCCAATCTGGGAAGAAAGCTGTCTAAAAAGCTTAAGGTACTCCTCTTCCACTGCTTTAAATGGAGGCACTGTATAATCCACAGAAATATGGATCACAGGTTCCGGTTCTGCGGGAGTTTCACCGAGAAGGTATTTCAGATCATACCAGAGAAGATCGTTGTCTATGGATTTCAGTTTCATTTCCTCTTCCAGGGAAAGTGCGGAACCCAGGTATTTGATATAAATAACTTCAAGAAGTTTTTCTTCCTGTTTGAGATAATCGGTTAGACTTTTTTTGAAAGGTCTTGGAACGTCTGACATGTAGCACTCGCTGGCATCGTGAAGAAGTGCAGCCAAGCTCAGACGGCTGGAATATCCTCTGGCAGACGCTTCCCTGGCACAGAGAATGCAGTGCTGTCCTACGGAAAAAAAGCTCTTTACATGGCCGTTGCCGCGGCAGATAAGAGAAAGAGCGTGTGCAATGTCTTCTATGCAGATAAGATCTGCCTGAGGATGCAGAGGATCAAAATGTCTGCCTGTGTAAGTAGTAATACAGTCACTCATAATAGGAAATACTCCTTTCTGTACGATACCTTTTATACCATAATTATTTGTTCGCATGATTTCTGTATTTTATTATAAACATTGAAAAGAAGCATGTCCATTGTGAAAAACAAAAATAAATAGATTCTGTTTTTACAAATTTGTCCTGTTCTGTGC
>CAVBVT010000053.1:0-17963 GCA_963598855.1 Eggerthellaceae bacterium | reverse complement strand
GCAGGTTAAATTGATTCAAAAGATTGACCATCAACGAACATGTATGTAGTTTTGAGTGTATAATGAAAGAGAATTCGTGGCCTACAGCCACTTTTTCTTGTATATAGGGGATTGGTCAAATGGTATGATAGGGGTCTCCAAAACCTTTGGTGGGAGTTCGATTCTCTCATCCCCTGCTATTTAAAAGCCGGTAAATCTTGAAAAATCAAGGTTTTCCGGCTTTTTCGTTATATCGTTAAATTGGGAAGATATCTCAGCTTCAGCCTCAGCGTCCTCATCCTCTTCCGGTGCGGCTGCGTACTCGCCGATATGAACTACAACTGCATCTTCAGATGTGATGAAGTGAACCATATCTGTATGTCCCAGTTTAATAGCAACAGTTGTGGAAACTTTCTCACCGGCAACCAGTGCCTGGAAATCCAGAGCCATCAGCTGTTTCTCGATTGGATTGTAGTCGATATTTTTTACAGGGGCATCAATTTTTTTGGCCTTCGATGTCCAGATAGATCTGAGAACCTTCTTTAAAAAGCTCAGAAATTGCCATTTATTTGTTGCAAAGATGAGAGATGAATTCGAATAACGGACTGACTGTCCTGGTTCAGGAATGGAAAGATGAAGCGAAGGCCCATGTTTCTGACATGATTGGACAGAGTTGTTGTAGTTAATGTAATAAATTAGAAGATAGAGGACAGAACAGGGACAGACTTTCAAAGAATACGTTCGAAATTTTACTCTGGAGAAAGAATTTAACGGAATTGCATATAATTTCTGAAATAATTTAACATACACTTCACAAACCCTTATCCCAACCACGATATCTGAATATCCGGAAAACTTCTATACTAAGAACCATGCGAGCGAGGAGAGAAGAGAAAGGAGAAGAGTGATGTCAGAAATTGCACTTAGAAATGTATGTAAGCAATTTGATTCGGAACATTACGGTGTAAAGGATTTTAACCTTGATATACATGATAAAGAATTTGTGATCTTCGTAGGTCCGTCCGGATGTGGAAAATCAACAACCCTGCGTATCATCGCAGGTCTGGAGGAGATCACAGACGGTGAACTCTGGATTGATGGAGAGCTTTCCAATTATCTGGAACCAAAGGAAAGAGGAATGTCCATGGTATTCCAGAACTATGCTTTATATCCAAATATGACGGTTTACGGAAACATGGCCTATGCCCTGAAGATCCGCAAAATGCCAAAAGATGAGATTGATAAAAAAGTCCACGAGGTGGCAAAGATCCTGGAAATCGAGCAGCTGCTTGACCGGAAACCGGCAGCCCTTTCCGGCGGTCAGAAACAGCGAGTTGCCATCGGAAGTGCCATTATCAGAAAGCCGAAAGCTTTTCTCATGGATGAGCCGCTTTCCAATCTGGATGCAAAGCTCCGTGCACAGATGCGTGTGGAGCTTGTGAAATTACATAAACAGCTGGATACAACGATCATCTATGTTACCCATGACCAGACTGAGGCCATGACGCTTGGAACAAAGATCGTAGTCATGAAAGACGGACTGATCCAGCAGGTGGGTGCACCGCAGAGCATTTACGATAATCCGGTAAATCTTTTTGTGGCAGGATTTCTCGGTTCCCCGTCCATGAACTTTTTTCAGTGTACAGTGAAGGCAGAAGAAAACAACCGCACAGCCCTTCTTCTGGACGATGCGAAAACCGTGAAAAAAGTGTATCTGGATGGAACCCGCGGAAAACAGATCGCAGATAAATACAACGGCAGACATGTGATCCTTGGAATCCGTCCGGAAGATATCTACGAGATCGACGAAGCGAAAAAACTTGGAATCGAAAACGACAGCGTAGATGTGGACGAACCGGTAGTTAACCGTGAAATGCTTGGCGCAGAAGTAATCCTTTATTTTGATGAGCAGGGAAAAACTCTGGCAGTACGCCTGAATCCGGAGAATCAGACACAGGTTGGGGAAAAAGTTTCCTTATATTTTGATATGGACAAAGCCCACGTGTTTGATCCGGAAACTGAACAAAACATTTTTTACAGAGAGGAAAATTGATTATGGGAAACAACAAAAGTAAAATCACACCATATTTATATCTGGTTCCCTGTATGCTGATATTTGGAATTTTCCTGTTTTATCCGTTTGTAAAAACAATATATTTAAGTCTTTACAAAACCAATAAAATGGGACAGGCAAAACTTTATGTAGGTCTGGACAACTATAAAGAACTGCTCCAGTCAGCATCTTTTGTCAACAGTTTAAAAGTAACGCTGATCTTCGTACTGATCGTAGTAATTGGCGGCATGCTCCTCGGTCTGGTTGCAGCCGTGCTTTGCAACAAAGCATTTCCGGGAATCCGCGTGTTCAGTACTTCCTATGCCTTACCAATGGCCATCGCATCCAGTTCCGCAGCAATGATCTTCCAGATCATGCTCCATCCGGCAGTTGGTATTGTGAACAAGCTTCTTGGCCTGGATATCAACTGGCTGAACGATCCGAATACAGCACTGATCTGCGTGGCGATCCTTACAGCATGGCTGAACAGCGGAATCAATTTCCTGTATTTTTCTGCAGGACTTGGAAATATTGATGAGACCATTTATGAGAGAGCATCGGTTGACGGAGCCAGCAGTGTACAGCAGTTTTTCAGTTTGACGCTTCCGGGACTTTCCCCGATCATGTTTTACACATTGGTGGTAAATATTATCCAGGCGTTCCAGTCTTTTGGCCAGATCAAGATCCTGACAGAGGGCGGACCAAATGAATCCACCAACGTAATCGTCTATTCCATTTACAGGGACGCATTTTTTAACTATCGTTTCGGAAGTGCGGCAGCTCAGTCTGTTATCCTGTTTGTGATCATCATGATCATTACACTGATCATGTTCCGTATTGAGAAGAAGGGAGTAAATTACTGATGAGCCAGATAGAAAATGTGGCAGTTCCCGCAGTGGGAAATATGTCAAGAGAAGAGCTTCTGGAGCTGAAAAAAGCTATGAATGCCAAAGCTCTCACAAAAAGAAGAACAAGAACGGCACTTCGTGTGACAGCCAATGTGGTGTTCGCAGTTCTGATCCTGCTTCCTTTACTTTATGCCATCAGTATTGCACTGATGCCTTCCAGCGAACTGTTTACAACAGAGTTAAATCTGTTTCCTAAAAATCCGACCTTTTCCAACTTTATCAATGCATTCCGCACCGTTCCGCTTCTCCGTTTCATACTGAATTCCTTTATTATGGCGGGATGCATTACCATCGGACAGATCATTACCTGTTCTCTTGCTGCTTTTGCGTTTTCTTTCCTGGAATTCAAAGGAAAAGGTATTCTCTTCATGGTTGTGATGGCGACTATGATGGTTCCAGGAGAGGCAACGATCATTTCCAATTACCTTACAGTATCAAGCTGGGGAATGCTGGATACTTATCAGGTACTGATCGTACCTTATCTGACATCAGCAATGGGAATTTTCCTGTTCCGTCAGTTTTATATGACATTCCCGATCTCACTGTATGAGTCAGCAAAACTTGATGGCTGCAGCAATCTGAAATTTATCGTAAAGATCCTGCTTCCTTTAACAAAATCCGCCATCGGAGCCATGGCAGTTTACACCTTTATCAACGCATGGAATATGTACATGTGGCCGCTGCTTGTAACAGGTTCCAACAATATGAGAACTGTTCAGATCGGTATCAGCATGCTGGACAGCGTGGATTCCCAGTCCATCACACTGATGATTGCAGGTGTAGTTATGATCATCATTCCGTCCATTTCGATCTTTATCATTGGACAGAAACAGCTGATCCGCGGAATGTTCTCCGGAGCAGTCAAGGGCTGATACCGGAATGACGGTAATCCTGGAGTCACTTATAAAAAAGAAAAGATATTGCCACGGTCGTAAGACCTGGCAGTTCATCTTATATATATAGGAAGAAAAAGAGAAAATTTATCAAAAAGAGGAGAAAAAAAGTTATGAAGAAAAAAATCATCGCAGCTTGCCTTACCGCAGCAATGACCATTGGATCACTCTCCGGAGTGACTGTATTCGCAGCAGATGCCGGCACAGACACGAATGTGGAGATGGCAGATGCAGCCGATGTAGACGGAACTACGATCACATTCTGGCATTCCATGGGTGGTGTCAACGGCGAAGCTATTGACACTCTGGTAAAAAAATTCAACGATGAGAATGAGTACGGAATCACAGTAGATGCACAGTACCAGGGCGAGTATGACGACTCTCTCAACAAACTGAAAAGTGCTCAGATCGGAAACATGGGCGCAGATCTTGTGCAGGTATATGAGATCGGTTCAAGATTCATGATCGATTCCGGATGGATCGTTCCAATGCAGCAGATGATCGATGCAGACAGCTATGATGTATCTGAGATCGAGCCAAACCTGGCTGCATACTACACCATCGACAATGAGCTGTACTCCATGCCATTTAACTCTTCCACACCGATCATGTACTATAATAAAGATATGTTTGACAAAGCAGGAATCACAGAAGTTCCGGACAGCCTGGAAGGAATCGGCGAGATCGGACAGGATCTTCTGGACAAAGGCGGTGCAGGAGAGGTAATGTCTCTTGGTATCTATGGCTGGTTCTTTGAGCAGTTCATCGGAAAACAGGGCCTTGAGTACGCAAATAACGGAAACGGACGTAAAGAAGCTGCAACAGCTGTTGCTTTTGATGAGAACGGTGCAGCAAAGAACATTCTTACAGCATGGAAAGATCTTAACGACAAAGGATTCGCACCGATCGTAGGCAAAGGCGGCGATGCAGGACTTGCAGATTTTTCCGCAGGAAAATCAGCGATCACACTTGGTTCAACAGCTTCCCTGAAACAAATCCTTCAGGATGTGAACGGTAAATTTGAAGTTGGAACAGCATATTTCCCGAAGATCAAATCCAGCGATGAAGGCGGTGTTTCCATTGGTGGTGCATCCCTCTGGGCATTGAACAACAACGACCCGAAAAAACTCCGTGCAACATGGGAATTCGTAAAATTCCTCATCTCCCCGGAATCTCAGGCTTACTGGAATGCACAGACCGGATACTTCCCTGTAACTGTAAAAGCTCAGGACGAGCAGGTATTCAAGGACAATGTTGAGAAATATCCGCAGTTCCAGACAGCTATCGATCAGCTTCATGATTCCTCTGCAGACTACTGTGGTGCACTGTTGAGTGTATTCCCGGAGGCAAGAGCAACTGTAGAATCTGAGATCGAGAGTATGCTCAACGGGAAAGAGGATGTGGATGCAGCAGTGAAAAACATGGCAGATTCCATCAACAAATCCATCGAAGAGTATAATCTGGTGAATGAATAATCTGAAAACGCGTGAGAACTGAAAAAGAAAAATAAAAATAATAAGAAACAGCAGAAAGCCCCGGAATCAGGAGGATATTGTAATCCGAAGATTCCGGGGCTTTGTGGATATATTGCGGTTTTGACGAAAAATGAAAATCTTTTTGTGGCAGTCTGTTAATTGTAAAGAAAATTTCGCTATGCTATAATTTCTGTAGTACAGCTTGTACAGATGCTGGTATAGAAAGGTTAATTGAAGTAGAATGGCAAGTATGAAAGATGTGGCACAAAAAGCCGGAGTAGGGGTTGGAACTGTGTCCAGGGTAATAAATGGCAGCGGATATGTTTCTGCTGACACCCGGAAAAAAATTGAGCAGGCGATCAGTGACCTGGAGTATACACCGAATGAACTTGCGAGGAATTTATTCCGAAACAGGTCTGGAATCATCGGTGTTCTGATCCCGGATCTGGATCATCCTTTTTTTTCTGCATTTGCGCGGGAAACAGAGGTGGCACTTTATAAGCTGGGCTATAAGACCATGATCTGTAATACGATCGGGAGCAGTAACAGAGAACGCGATTACCTGAATATGCTGGAGCGTAATATGGTTGACGGGATCATTACGGGAGCCCATACCTTACATCATAAAGAATATGCAAACCGGAAGCATACGATCGTTTCGCTGGATCAGGATTTTGGACCGGAGATTCCGCTGATCGGATCTGACCATGTATATGGAGGTAAATTAGCCGCAGAGATCATGATCAAAAACGGATGCAGGCGGGTGGTACATATCACAGGAGTTGCACCGAATGTGGCTGCGAATGATCGACACAAGGTTTTCGAGAAGTGTCTGAAGGCGAATGGAGTGGAGGTTCTGGAGGTTATGATGGAGTGGAACAAATTTGACCATCAGTCCTACTGGGAAGCAGCGAAAAAGGCAATGGACAGGTATCCGGATGCTGACGGAGTGTTTGCGGCAGACCAGCCGGCCTTATATTATATGCATCTGGCAATGTTGTCAGGGAAAAGGGTTCCGGAGGATCTGAAGGTGGTAACCTATGACGGGATGGATATCAGCAGAATCTGTTATCCGGAGGTGACATCTGTCTGTCAGAATGTGAAATTTCTGGCACAATCCTGTGCAAAAACCGTTCTTAATTTGATCAATGAAAAGGAACCCGTTCCACACCGGCAGATATTGTCAGTCAGCCTGCAACAGGGACAGAGCACATATCCGGTCGAAATCACAGGAGATTTATAAGAAAACATACAGATAAAAGACAGAAAAACAGAAAGACTGCAAATAAAAAAAGAAAAAACAGATAATAAGATTCGGAAATGAAAGTATGCAAAATCAAAGAAAGGGTTTTGCATATTTTTTTATATATGCCAAAGAAACGTTAAAAAAATATCGCAGTGGAATAGATAAAATGCACAAAAACATACAAGGGAAATTATAAAAATGCACGGAAATGTGTTTCGAAGCTATTTTTTGAAGAAAAGCTGTTGACAAAATTGCCTTTCTGAACTATTATAAAGTCACGATATGGAACGGATTCCACATTTTGAAGTCCAGAAACACATGATCGAAATTTTTTTTGAGGAATGTGGAACGGATTCCACAAATTTCCTGACGCGCGGTGGAAATGAATTTAAAAGGAGGATTAAGAAATGAAAAAAACCATTAGTATTGCAATGGCAGCAGCTCTTGCTGTCTCAGGAGCAGCAACAACGGTACCGGTATTTGCGGACGATACAGTAAATCTTACAATCTGGAGTCCTACAGATACAGAAGAGATCGAGGCATGGTGGGTAGAGAAGCTTGATGAGTGGAATGCAGAGCATCCGGATATCCAGGTAAGCCGTGAAGCGATCGACCGTTCCGATTCTTACGCTTATGACAACAAGATTGCGACAGCAGTTACATCCAATGATCTTCCGGATATTTTCTATGTAGATGGACCGCAGGTTTCCTATTATGCAGCTAATGGAATTACAGTTCCGCTTGATGACTACTTTACAGATGAGGATAAATCAGACTTTGTCAATTCATCCATTACACAGAATACATATGATGGAAAATTATATGCAGTAGGAGCAACAGAATCTTCTGTAGCATTTTATTACAACAAGGATTACCTCAAAGAGTGCGGCGTTGATACAGATGATCTTGATTCCCGTACAATTGACAATCCGCTTACCTGGTCTGAGGTTGCAGAGATCGCAGAGAAATGTACAACAGATGATTATGTAGGAACACATATCATCATGGATCACGGTGAAGGTCTTCCGTATGCACTTGAGCCGCTGTATCTTTCCGCAGGAAAGGACTTCATCAGCGAAGACGGTAAAGAGGCAGACGGATATGTAAACAGTGAAGAAGCAGTAAGCACAACTGCATGGCTTGCAGAGCTGATCGCTAAAGGCTATGCAAACATTGAGCCGATCACAGATGAGTTCCTCAATGGAGCATGCGCAACAATGCTTGGCGGTTCCTGGGATGTGGCAACTCTTGAGAAGAGTGCGGAATTTGACTGGGGCGTAACCTACTATCCGGTAAATGACGATACAAAAGAAGCAGTTTCCCCGTGTGGTGACTGGTCAGCAGCGATCAGCAAGGACTGTGAAAATACTGATGCAGCCGGCGAATTCCTGGCATGGCTGATGAATACAGACAATGTTGCTACTTATGCAGCAGCAATCGCAAAACCGGCAACACGTACCTCTGCTTATGATAACGAAGCAATGGCAGATTACAAAGAGGGAGCACGTGCCCTGTTCAAGGAGCAGCTTGAGAACACAGCAGTTCCTCGTCCGAGAACACCTTCCTATTCAACATTCTCTTCTGCATTTGCAGAGGCTCTGACAAATATCTTTTCTGATGCTTCCAGCGCAGGCGAGGTAGACAATGACTACATTCAGAGTGAGCTGGATACAGTATCAGAGACATTTACAGAGGATTACGAAACATATTACGCTGAGTAATAAACAGTAGAAATACAGGGATATAGCCGTATCGCTCTGCGGTGCGGCTGTATTTATATCAGGATCGTTTACAATACAAGGGGGAAAGGCTATGAATAAGACAAAACTCAGTGGCCGCAAACGTGATGAAAGACGTGCAGCGTATCTGTTTGTCGCACCGGCAGTGATACTTCTGATCGGTTTCCTTGTGGTTCCGATGATCTATACCATATATTTTTCCGGATATAAATATCAGATCATGCGGCCGGATGCCACAAGCTTTATCGCATTTGACAACTATAAGAAGCTTTTTGAGGACAAAAATTTCTGGGCAGCACTGAAAAATACGGTTTATTTTACCGTGATCGTTGTTCCGTGCCAGTGTGCACTTGCGCTTGGACTTGCACTTCTGGTTTCCAAGAAATTCCGTGGAGTTTCCGTTTTCCGTACCATGTACTTCGCACCACAGCTTACTTCCATGGTAGTTATCTCCGTACTGTGGTCAGTACTTTATAACGCAAACCCGAATACAGGTCTGATCAACTCCATGCTTGTATCGCTTGGAATGAGCCCGATCAAATTCCTGAGTGATGCTAACACGGCAATGAATTCTATTATCTTCATGTCGGCATGGCAGGGTGCAGGCTATCAGATGATGATCTTCCTTGCGGGTCTTCAGGGAATCCCGAGAGATCAGTATGAGGCAGCTTCTGTGGATGGTGCTACGAAATTTAAACAGTTCCTTTATATCACCCTTCCGGGACTGAAGGGCACGATTAAATATGTAATTATGATCACAATGATCCAGGCAATGAAGCTTTTCACACAGCCATATATCATGACAAAGGGTGGCCCGAAGAACTCTACGAAGACTCTGGTTTACTACATTTACGATCAGGGCTTCCAGAAGGGTAACTTTGGTTATGCCTGCTCTATTGCGACTGTATTCTTTGTGATCGTTGTATGTATGTCCATGGCGATGAAGAGAGTTACAGCAGCAACAGACTGAGAAAGGAGGATACGAACATGACAAAATCAATGAAATTTTCAGCAGGATTTGGAAAATTCATGTTTTACTTTTGCAATATTATTATCGGAATCATCTTTGTATCACCTTTGATCTGGATGATTTCGGCATCTCTGAAGCCGGAAGCAAAAATCTTTGCCGATATGTCATCACTGAAAACCTTCCTGCCGGTACAGGCATCTCTGGATAACTATGCAGAGGTATTTTCAAGACTGAATCTGCCGCAGGTATTCAAGAACACACTGGTCTATATTGCGCTGATCCTGGTTTTTGATCTGCTTGTAAATTCCATGTGTGGATATGCTCTGGCGAAATTTGAATTTCGCGGCAAAAAAGCAATCCTGAATCTGGTTATTGCACTTATGGTACTTCCTATGGAAGCTATCATGCTTCCACTGTACATCGAAATGTCACAACTTGGATGGGTTAATACAATGGCAGCACTGGTTGTTCCGTTTGTTGCGAAATGTTTCTCCATCTATATGTTCCGACAGTTTTTCTGTGAGGTTCCGGATGACCTGATCGAGGCAGCATCAATCGACGGCTGCAGTCCGATCAGAACGTTTTTCCAGATCGTCATGCCGGTTTCAAAAACCGTATATGCAACTGTGTTTATCCTCGATTTCGTATCTCACTGGAACGACTTTATGTGGCCATTCCTGGTAATGACCGGAGAAGATAAACGTACGATCCAGCTTGCAGTACAGTCCTTCTTTGGAACAAAGCCGGTTCATTACAGCGCGATCATGGCAGCTCTGGTGGTATCTGCGATCCCGATGATCATCATGTTCATTTTCATGCAGAAATACTATGTGGAAGGTATTGCGTCTTCCGGTATCAAGGGCTGATGCAGTATCCGAAGATCCAGATGTCAGACGAATGAATTACAGGGAGAGAATAACTTATGAATACAGAGAAATTACAGAAAGCAAGAGAATTTGAGCAGGAACAGTTAAAAAAAATTTCTCCGGAAGAACGTCCCTGCTATCATGTAACCGGTGGAAGCGGATGGATCAATGATCCGAACGGATTTTCATTTTATAAGGATGAATATCATCTGTTTTATCAGTATCATCCATATTCCAATCAGTGGGGGCCAATGCACTGGGGTCATATGACCAGCAAGGATCTTCTTACATGGAACCGTCTTCCGGTTGCGATGGCTCCGGAGGAAACTTATGACAACTTCGGCTGCTTTTCCGGAAGTGGCCTTAAGCTCCCGGATGGCCGTCACCTGCTGATGTATACAGGTGTGGGATATGTGAGCGATGTTCCGATGGAAAACGGTGAGCTTCCGACACACCAGACCCAGTGCATGGCAGTCGGGGATGGTGTGGATTATGAAAAATATGAAAAGAACCCGGTGATCACTGGTGCGGATATCCCGGCAGGCGGAAGTAAGATTGATTTCCGTGATCCGAAGATCTGGAAAGAGGATGACGGATTTTATTATGCTGTAGTTGCCAACATGACAGATGATGGAAACAGCCGGATCCTTCTTTTTAAGAGTGAGGATGCTTTTGAATGGGAGTATGTGACCATTCTGGATCACAGTGATAAGAAGCTTGGCGGTATGTGGGAATGTCCGGATTTCTATGAAGTAGATGGTAAACATGTACTGGTAGTAAGTCCTATGGCGATGATGCCGGAGGATCTGAAATTTCATGTAGGCCACAGTGTTATCTATCTGACAGGAACCTATGACAAAAAGACACATCAGTTTGTCAGGGAGGACGTACAGCCGCTGGACAGCGGAATTGATTTTTATGCACCGCAGAGCATGCTGACACCGGACGGAAGACGGGTGATGATCGCATGGATGCAGGCATGGCCAAACTCGAAATTTGTTCCGGACGGGGCAAAATATTTCGGGCAGATGACAGTTCCGAGAGAAATCAGCTACCGCAACGGGAAACTGATCCAGCAGCCGGTAAGGGAGATCGAAAATTACCGTGGTGAACATGTTCATTATGAGAATGTGGAAATCTCTGATGAAACCGTGCTGAGTGGTGTGGATGGACGTGTTCTTGACATGACTGTGAAGCTGAAGGTGACAGATGAGTTAAAAAAATTCACGATCAAGCTTGCCGCAAATGAAACCTACGATTCCACGCTCACCTATGATCCGGTGAGGGAGGTCTTATCCCTTGACCGCAGCCGCAGCGGATATATGTATGATATTCTCCATACCAGAGATATCCAGGTAAAGCCGGTGGACGGAGAGATAGATCTGAGGATCCTCATGGACAGGTTCAGTGCCGAGATATTTATCAATGACGGAAGTCAGACAGCTACAATGGTGCTTTTTACTCCACAGGAGGCGGACAATATCAGCTTTGCAGCGGAAGGAAAAGCACAGATCAGTGTTGATAAATATACCCTTGTTTTTAAATGAAAATAAAATGGAGAAGGACAGACGATGCGTATTCCCGCAGATCTGTCCTTTTTACATGCTTCCGGAACCTCCATAATGCCCTGACGACAAAAAAACAGAGGAATCACTGGACGGAAGAGTATATATTGGCTATAATGATAAGGCTAATATTTACTCCTCAGGAAGGAAGAGAAAACTGTGAATAGAAGTAGAAGAGAAGATTATAAAAGATTTGTGGTGTTTTGTCTGGCAAGTCTGATCGTGATCGCACAGGCAGGGATCTTTGCTTATGTGTGGTATGATTTTTACAGAGGCTTGATCGAGCAGCCCTTCTGGAGAAAAGGTAACTGGGTGCTGATTTTGATCTATGCGTTGATATATCTGATGTTTGCCAAGCTGTATGGCGGCCTGAAAGTGGGATACCTTAAGCGGATTGACGTATTTTATTCACTGACGCTGGCACTGATCTGCGCCAATGTTGTGACGTATTTTCAGATCACATTGATCAACCGCTGGTTCCTCTCAGCGAAGCCTCTTTTTGAGATGACTCTGGTTCAGATTGCTGTGACAATCCTGTGGATCTGGGGTTCCAGGTATGTTTATTCGAAGCTTTATGGAGCCAGAAGGCTTCTGGTGATCTATGGGGAGCGTGATCCTGGCGATGTGATCCATAAGATGAACACCCGAAAAGATAAATACGACATCAGTGGAAAAGTTCATATTTGCGAAGGTGAGGAGAAGATCCATGCTATGATGGAAGATTATGAAGGTGTGATCATCTGGGATCTCCCATCCCAGATTCGAAATAAGTATGTAAAATACTGTTTTTCCCATTCGATCCGCTGTTATTTGAGTCCTAAGATCTCTGACATTATTCTGTTGGGAACAGACAGGATACATTTGTTTGATACTCCTCTTTTAATGTGCAGGAATCAGGGGCTTTCTATGGAACAGAGAGCTGCTAAAAGAGTTCTGGATATCGTTGTTTCCGGTATTGGAATCATCGTATCGTCCCCGGTCATGCTGATCATTTCTATTGCAGTGAAGGCTTATGACGGAGGTCCAGTATTTTATCTCCAGGATCGTCTCACCTATAAAGGAAAGGAATTCCGTATCCGGAAGTTCCGCAGTATGTGCGTGGATTCCGAGAAAAATGGAGCGCGTCTTGCATCCAAGCATGATTCCCGTATCACACCGGTAGGGCATGTTCTGCGTAATCTGCATCTGGATGAGCTGCCACAGCTTTTCAACGTATTTATGGGAGATATGTCTCTGGTGGGTCCACGTCCGGAACGTGATGTGATCATGCAGGAATACGAGAAAGAGATTCCGGAATTTCATTACAGACTTAAAGTAAAAGCCGGACTTACCGGCTATGCTCAGGTATACGGCAAGTATAATACAACACCGTATGACAAGCTGAAGCTTGACCTGTTTTATATTGAGAATTATTCATTTCTTCTGGATATCAAACTGTTGTTTATGACTGTGAAGATTTTTTTCCAGAAGGAAGTATCCGAGGGTGTGGATGACGATCAGAAGAATGCGCTGAAGGATTCACAGGATAATAAATAATGTTTTTTAGGTGCGTGTCAGGCTGTTCCTGATGCGCACTTTGCAAATAAGGAAAAAGGAGGGCACTTTTTATGGAAAAACCGCTGGTTTCAGTGATCATGCCTGCCTATAATGGCGAGAAATATATAGGAAAAGCTATCGAATCTGTCCTGGCGCAGAGAGTTCCGCTGGAACTTCTGGTGATCGATGACTGCTCCACAGACGGAACGGAACTTGCTGTGATGAAATATATGGAAAGTGGAAATATCCGCTATATCCGCAATGAAAAGAACCTGGGAGCTGCCGACTCCAGAAACCGGGGTGTGAAGGAATCGCGGGGAGAATATGTCGCTTTTCTGGATGCGGATGACTGGTGGGACAAGGATAAGCTTAAAGAGCAGATACAGGTAATGGAGCTTACCGGATGTGTGATCTGTTCCACAGGAAGAGAGCTGATGCAGCCGAACGGCCATACAACAGGAAAATATATTCCGGTTAATGAGAGGATTACTTATAAGGATCTTCTGAAGCATAACAGCATTAACTGTTCATCTGTGCTTCTTCGAAGAGAGGATGCGCTTGCTTTTCCCATGGAGCATGATGACAGTCATGAAGATTATATTACCTGGCTGAAAATCCTTCGAAGAGGTGGTTTTGCAGCAGGAATCAATAAGCCATATCTGAAGTGCAGGCTCAGTGAAGGCGGCAAATCCCGCAATAAACTGAAGTCAGCAGCCATGACTTATCAGGTCTATAAATATATGGGATATGGAAGGCTGAAAAGCCTGATATTTTTTGTATCTTACGCATTTCATGGAGTATGGAAGTACCGCTGAAAATCCTGGAAAACCAGAATAATCCTGGTAATTGTTAATTTTCTATTTCCAAAGTCATAAATATATGTTATTATTTATTCATACTTTGGCAAAAATAAGTTGCAAAAAATCTTATTTTTGCCATGAGCAAGCAGCGAAGCGGATTGCGAATATCCGTATGAACAAGGTGAGAATAAATGAAACAGAGAACAGATAGCCAGGGGGTTCCATATTCCTATCTGGTTGACAATATTAAGGTATTACTGATTTTCCTGGTTGTATTTAATCATATTATTGCATTTCAGTTGGTTAAGGTTGATGTGATCGTACGTTACATATGGTATGCCATTACGATCTTCCATATGCCTGCTTTTGTTTTTATGTCCGGATATCTGTCCAAGAAGCCGCAGGATGTGCTGAAGAATGTAAAGAATCTGCTGATTCCTTATATTCTTGGATACAGTCTCACATGGTATGCTTATATATGGACTGGAAAGAGCATGGATTATGAGCTTCTTCGTCCATCCGGGACAGTTATGTGGTATGTACTTGCTCTGTTTATTTACAGACTGACTATAGAAGCCCTTGGCAAGGTACGTTTTATTGTGCCGTTAAGTATTATTTTTGCGTTATGGGCAGGAACAAGACCGGAATTTACAACATATCTTTCCAGTTCCAGGATCGTTGTATTTTTTCCGTTTTTTGTGGCAGGATATTTGTGGAAAAGTGATTATACAAAGGTTGTACGTAAATTTAAGGGAAAATGGGTTCTCATTCCAATTTCAGGATTGCTTCTTTATGCAATCCCAAATTTCATGATCGCAAATGAGATTCCAATCGATATTTTCAGGGGAAATCACACATATCGGTTATCAGGAATGGATGATATTACAGGAATGCTGATCCGTCTTCTGATGTATCTGGTATCTTTTGTGTTGGTGCTTACATTCCTTGCACTGATACCGGACGTGAAGCTTCCTATCACTTTTGTTGGAAGGAATACTATGGGAATTTATTTCTTCCATTATCCAATCATGATCGTACTGAACGGGCTGCTTCTTCTGAGCATTCCGAAGGTGATGAATGTATGGATCCTGTTTGGGATATCCTGGATTTTTGTATTAATTCTGGGAAGTAAACCAGTTTCTTTTATTTATAATGGCGTACTGAATCTTATTACATTTATTTTCTTTAAAAAAGAAAAACAGGTTCAGGATGAAGGACTGGAAGATGAGTATGATCATTACGAAGTCATGCTCAAAAGAAAAAAAGCAATTGATGAGTTGGCGGCAACTCTGGATGATGAGGATGTCCGTAAGGTGAAAGATGATGTGGCGGCTGTGCTGGAAGAAGATGCTGATAATGAGACATATACGGAAGTGAGCACAGATGAGCTTTATGTAGATGAGGATTTTGATGTGGAGACAGATGATGCAGATGCCGGAGCACCACAGGAATTTGAGGAACTGCAGGAGCTGGATGAATTTTGGGATATTATAGAGCCACAGGAAGAGGGAGAAACGCTGACGGAAAAAGAATAACAGAAAGAGCGGGGAAAATAATGAAAAAAGTCATTACTTATGGCACTTTCGATCTGTTTCATCAGGGGCATTATAATATCCTGAAAAGAGCAAGAGAGCTGGGAGACTACCTGATTGTAGGAGTTACCAGTGAAAGCTATGATATTGAGAGAGGTAAACTGAATGTCAAGGATAGTCTGCTGAAACGAATTGAAAACGTGCGGAAAACAGGTTTTGCGGATGAGATCATCGTAGAAGAGTATCAGGGACAGAAGATCAGCGATATTATTAAATATGATATTGACCTTCTGGTTCTGGGATCTGATTGGAAGGGTAAATTCGACTATCTCAAAAATTACTGTGATGTTATATATTTAGAGCGTACCAAGAATATTTCCAGCACAAAGCTGAGAAGTGAAGGGAAGATCTACCGCATCGGAGTCGTGACCGATGATACAGAAGATAATGGGATGGTCCAGGAATCGAAATTCGTGAGCGGACTTCATGTAGAAAATGTATATTCTGAAGATATTTTTATAGCCAGGGAATTCTGCGACAGATATGAATTGGATTCCTATGGCACAGATTATAAGCAGTTTTTAAATAGTTTGGATATTATTTATGTTAAGTCTGGAAATAGACACAGATCAAACTATATAAAGCAGGCACTGCAGCAAGGGAAACATGTGATCAGTGACACACCGATAACGCTGGATACTGGGGAGCAGAAGGCGTTGTTTGCGCTTGCTAAGGAAAAGAGGGTGGTTCTGGTCGAGAGATTCACTCTTGTTTACCTACGTGCTTTTATACAGCT
Organism: Eggerthellaceae bacterium; assembly: GCA_963598855.1. GTDB lineage: Bacteria > Bacillota > Clostridia > Lachnospirales > Lachnospiraceae > Blautia_A. The sequence goes on along the minus strand of CAVBVT010000053.1, from coordinate 1,605 downwards.
TGTATGGCTGACGCATAGTTCTCTGGTTGGAGATGTAGTAGCTGTAAAGTGTGCGATTTCCCAGGATGATTTCGAGGGAGGAAAATCATTCAATGAAACCGTCAGCCAAGCACTCTGCGCATGTATCAAACTGCTTGGGAAAGATTATCTGGATGTGAATACCAATGCTGTAAGGGGCAGTGATGGAGAATTCGTCTATGATATGATCACAGTAAAATATCCGAAAGCACTGGCTACCATAGAGATCGGAACAACTGTGGATGTAGAGAATGAACTTGTGATCATTGGAAGTAAGGGGAGGATCACAGTTCCAAATGACTGGTGGAATACAGGGTACTTTGAGGCAAAAATAGAAGGCCAGGAATTTTTAAAACGATACAGCTTTAATTTCGAGGGGAATGGTCTTCGTTATCTTCTGCAGGAGTTGACGATCATGATCCGTGATAAACGGACAGAATGCACAAGACTTTTTTATGAGGAATCGGAAACACTGGCGGAGCTTTTGGAAATTATTGATCAAAGAGGTTGACAGATGACTGAAAAACAGGAGCTTCTTTTGCAGCTCTTCCGAGAGATTGATGAAATCTGCAAAAAGCATAATCTTAGATATGTGATGGCAGGGGGAACCCTGATCGGTGTCCTTCGAAATGAAGGTTTTATCCCCTGGGATGATGATGTGGATATTTATATGCCAAAAAGTGATTGGGATAAATTCGTAGAGATCTGTAAAACAGAAATGCCGCCAAATCGGGCAATCCACTGTTCTGATGTGGACAGGACATATACGAACGGATTTCCGCGTTATGCCAGTACAGACAGCTGTTCTATCCATAAGCATCAGATCATCGGAGAGGACAAGGCTGGAGAGATCATCGATGTGCTGACATTGGATCCAATTCCTGATGATGACCGTGAATATGAGAAATACAGGACACATATGATGATCTACACAGATCTTCTTAATATAGGTGCAGTATTTGGAATACGTTGGGAAATTCCGGCATTTAAGTATCTTTACTGGCTTATACGCTATACATTTTTCGGGAAAGACAGAACACTGAGGAAACTTGAGAAGATCATGTTTTCCTATAAGGAGGAAGACTGTAATCGTTATGCCATGCGCTGGGGCGGATGCCCGTTTCTTTTTGATAAAGATATGATGTTCCCTGTAAAATATATGAATTTTGAAGGGGAAAAAGTCATGGTTCCGAATAGAACCAGTGATTATCTGATCTGGCATTACGGAGATGAATGGTCTTATATACCGCCTCATGGGGAAAGGGAGTCCCATGAGTCTGTTTATGTGCCGGGAGCTACGTATCAGGAAATTCGTGATGAATACATGCCAAGAATCAGTAAAGGGCGTATCCGGAGACAGATGACATTCCGTAAATTTTACTGCCTTTTACACGCAAAAGAGAATCACCGTCTGGATGCACAGCGAAACAAGATCCGTGCAGATGTAACGGGAAGGGATCTGGAAGCAAGGATCCTGAAATTGGAGAAACCTCTGGAAACATATGTTGCAGAGAGAAAATATGACATATTAAATGAAGTGTTTGAGGAATATTATCAGGTTCAGCTCAGCGCGGAATTTGTAGGACG
>CAVBVT010000052.1:0-18008 GCA_963598855.1 Eggerthellaceae bacterium | reverse complement strand
ACGGTTTCATGCTATTTTTATGCCAGTTATTATTGAATTTTCAAGGTGCATAGGCGCTTATTCAAGTGCGAAGTTTGAGTCTTATTATACTATCTTGTGGATTTTGATGCACGCAAAAAATTTGCAAGAAAGAGAGTTTATGAATGGATATCGAAATGAATATGGATGACATTTGTTTTTTGTGTATACAAAGACGAAATTCTGATACAGTAACTGACAAAAAAACAGGCTGCTTATCTGATATAAACAGCCTGTTTTAAAAATATTATCTGATTGGAAAAATACGATTACTCGATTACGTGGATCCATCCCTCCGGAGCCTCGATGCGGCCCATCTGGATGCCTGTCAGTGTGTCGTACAGTTTCTGTATAACCGGTCCCATCTTCTCCATTCCGCTTGGGAAGCAGATTTCTTTGCCATGGTCGTTGATCTTTCCAACTGGAGAGATAACAGCAGCAGTACCGCAAAGACCGCACTCTGCGAAATCTTTAACTTCGTCGAAGTAGATCTCGCGCTCCTCAGCTTCCAGTCCGAGGTACTCTTTTGCAACGTAGATCAGAGAACGACGTGTGATGGAAGGAAGGATGCTGTCAGACTTCGGTGTTACAACCTTGCCGTCTTTTGTTACAAAGATGAAGTTCGCTCCGCCTGTCTCCTCAACTTTAGTACGTGTCTTAGGATCGAGGTACATGTTCTCATCAAAGCCCTGTTTGTGAGCGTCTACGATTGCATGAAGGCTCATTGCGTAGTTAAGGCCAGCCTTGATGTTACCTGTTCCGCAAGGTGCAGCACGGTCAAAGTCGCTGACACGGATCGTGATCGGTTTAGCACCGTCCTTGAAGTACGGGCCAACCGGTGTTGTAAGGATACGGAACTGATATTCGTCAGCCGGTTTAACACCGATTACAGCGTTGGAACCAAACATGTAAGGACGAAGGTAAAGTGTTGCGCCTGAGCCGTATGGCGGAACCCATGCAGCGTTTGCCTTAACAACCTGGTTAACAGCGTCGATAAATCTTTCTTTCGGGAATACCGGCATCTCAAGTCTTGCAGCAGAAGCAGCGATACGCTCTGCGTTCAGGTCAGGACGGAATGTAACGATATGTCCGTCTTCTGTTGTGTAAGCTTTCAGTCCTTCGAATACGCTCTGTGAATACTGAAGTACACCGGCGCACTCATTAAGTACGATGTTAGGGTCTGTGCTTAAAGTTCCCTCATCCCATTTTCCATCTTTAAAATTAGACACGTATCTGTAGTCGGTTGGCATGTAGCCGAATCCGATGCTGGACCAGTCAATGTTCTTTTTTTCCATAACGATATTCCTCCGTTTGCGAATTTTTGCTTTTTACCATTGTAAAACTTTTACGTACTAACTTCAATAGGCAAAATTGAATTTTTTACTCCTTTTTTGCATTCCCTTGTAATTTTTACGGGATTTCGCTATAATAAAAATTATCTATAGACTGGAGGAAAAAATGGACAATCACGAATTTGAAGACCTGGGAAAAAAGATCCAGGATATTGTAGATAACGCAGTAAATTCCAACAGCTATCATGAGTTGAGCCGCACGATCAATCAGACTGTGAATAAGGCAATCAATTCCGGCAGTGAAGCATTGAAGAATGCCATGAACTCTGTATTTGAGCCGGGAAATGATCCGGAATTCCGTAAAAGAAGCTACACATACCAGAACCCTTATTACGGCAGGAATAAGAAGGCAAGGGAGCAGGCTGCGAAGAAGCAGACAGAGCTTCTTTACGGCAAGACAACAGGCGAGAACTTAAAAGGCATGATGATGGCAGTTTCCGGAGGGATTCTTTTAAGCGGAATGGGACTTGGTGCCATGGTGCTTTTGATCTGGATGGGACTTGGACACAGCGGAGCACTTGCAGCGGGAGTGCTTGGAGTGATGTGCGCAGGTGCAGCAGGAGGCGGAGCACTTCTTGGAGCTGGAACGAAACGGCTTGGAAGACTGGGACGTTTCCAGAAATATATCAAGGCACTGGGAGACCACACATACTGTAATTTCCAGAAACTTGCCCTGGCAGTAGGGAAACCTGAGAAATTTGTAAAAAAAGATGTCAGCCGTATGATCGACAAAGGCTGGTTCCTGGAAGGACATGTGGATGAACAGGAGACCTGTCTGATCACAAGCAATGAGACATATCAGCAGTACCAGGAAACACAGAAGCAGCTGGAAATCCGTAAACAGGAAGTAGATCCGAAGGTACAGCTTGAGGAGAATATGAGCCCGGAAGCGCAGGATGTTCTGAAGAAAGGGAATGAATTCCTGGTGAAGATCAGAGAGAGCAACGACGCGATCCCTGGAGAAGAGATCTCTGTGAAGATATCCAGAATGGAACTGATCGTTCAGAAGATCTTTGAGCGTGCAGGAGAGCACCCGGAGGTGATCCCGGATCTCAGAAAGTTGATGGATTATTATCTGCCGATGACTGTGAAGCTTCTGGATGCTTATGAAGATATGGACAGGCAGCCGATCCAGGGCGAGAATATTTCAGCCTCCAAGAGAGAAATCGAGGATACGCTCGATACGCTGAATATTGCATTCGAGAAACTTCTTGATTCTATTTTCCGCGATACAGCCTGGGATGTATCTACTGATATTTCTGTGCTACATACCGTTCTTGCCCAGGAAGGCCTGACGGAAGATGATTTCGAGAAGATGAAGCAGGAAACTGCACAGAAGAATATGGATAAATAATTTAGGAGAGCTTATGGGAGAAGAATTTAAAGAGTTTGAAGTAGAAGCTCCGGTACTGACACTGGAGCCGGATCTTACAGAGGAGAAGGAAGAAGTCACAGTAAAAGAGCCTGAGAAACCAGAGAAGCCGGCAATCGAGGAGCCGGTGCTTTCCCCACAGGAGCAGAAGATGGTGGATGATTTTGCTGCGAAGATCGATATTGAGAATACGAACCAGATCCTGCAGTTTGGAGCGGGAACCCAGAAGAAAATGGCAGATTTTTCTGATGCTGCACTTGAGAATGTACGGACACAGGATCTTGGGGAAGTAGGTGATCTTCTGGCAAGCGTGGTAGGAGAGCTGAAGGATTTTGATGCCACCGAGGAGAAAGGTCTGTTTGGCTTCTTTAAGAAGCAGACAGCCAAGGTGGAGACGCTGAAGAACCGTTATACCAAGGCAGAAGGAAATGTGGTGAAGATCACAGAAGCCCTGGAACAGCACCAGATGCGCCTGATGAAGGATTCGGCAGTTCTGGATAAGATGTATGACCAGAACCTGGCATACTTTAAAGAGCTTTCCATGTACATCCTTGCAGGCAAAAAGAAACTCCAGGAAGTCCGCGGCGGCCAGCTTCGTGAGCTTCAGCAGAAGGCAGCATTAAGCGGTATTCCAGAGGATGCACAGGCTGCCAATGATCTGGAGAATAAATGCGGCAGATTTGAGAAGAAGATTCATGATCTGGAACTTACCAGAACGATTTCCATGCAGACTGCACCGCAGATCCGTATGATCCAGAATAATGATACAACCATGATCGAGAAAATCCAGACAACCATCGTGAATACCATTCCGCTCTGGAAGAGTCAGATGGTTCTGGCACTTGGAATTGCCCATTCAACAGAAGCAGCCCAGGCACAGCGTCAGGTTACAGATCTTACCAATGAACTTCTGAAGAAGAATGCGGAAACTCTTCATCTTGCATCTGTGGAAACAGCCAGAGAAGCAGAGAGAGGGATCGTGGATATTGAAACTCTCAGGCAGACCAACCAGCAGCTGATCCAGACTCTGGATGATGTGATGAAGATCCAGCAGGAAGGCAGAGTGAAACGTCAGGCTGCAGAGGTTGATATGAGACGTATGGAGAATGAACTGAAATCAAAGCTGCTGGAGATCCGGCATTGAAAAAATATTGCTGAAAATCATATGGAAAAGAAAGGCAGGGCGTTCTAAGACACCTGCCTTTCAAGATTAATGAAGGAGATTTTTTATGTACAGAGATCATACAAAAGTAATAAAAATCGGAAAACGTGTCATTGGAGGAGGCAACCCGATCCTGATCCAGTCCATGACCAATACAAAAACGGAAGATGTGGAGGCAACCGTTACACAGATCCTTTCCCTGGAAAAAGCAGGCTGCGATATCATCCGCTGTGCAGTTCCTACCATGGAAGCTGCGAAGGCTTTGTCCCAGATCAAGAAACAGATCCATATTCCACTTGTTGCAGATATTCATTTTGACTACAGACTTGCGATTGCGGCTATGGAGAATGGTGCAGATAAGATCCGCATCAATCCGGGAAACATCGGTTCCAAAGAGCGGATCAAAGCAGTTGTGGATACTGCAAAAGAGCGAAATATTCCTATTCGTGTGGGTGTAAACAGCGGATCTCTTGAGAAGGAACTGGTGGAGAAATACCACGGCGTTACAGCTGAGGGACTTGTGGAAAGCGCTCTTGATAAAGTACACATCATTGAAGAGATGGGATATGACAATCTTGTGATCAGCATCAAATCTTCGGATGTTCTTATGTGCGCGAAGGCTCACGAACTGATCGCGAAACAGACGCAGTATCCGCTTCATGTAGGCATCACAGAAGCAGGTACTCTGTATTCCGGAAATATCAAATCTGCCATTGGACTTGGAATCATTTTGTATCAGGGAATTGGTGATACTATCCGTGTTTCCCTGACCGGTGCACCGCTGGAAGAAGTGAAATCAGCCAAACGTATCCTTAAGACACTGGGACTTCGTAAAGGCGGCGTGGAAGTTGTTTCCTGTCCTACCTGCGGAAGGACCAAGATCGATCTCATCGGCCTTGCAAATCAGGTGGAGACTATGGTTCAGGATATTCCTCTTGATATCAAAGTTGCAGTTATGGGCTGTGTGGTAAACGGACCGGGAGAAGCCAAGGAAGCGGATCTTGGAATTGCAGGAGGCGATGGAGTTGGTCTTCTGGTCAAACATGGAGAAGTGGTAAAGAAAGTGCCGGAGAGTGAACTTCTGAACACACTTCGGGAAGAGCTTCTTGCCTGGAATGAACAGGAGTCATAATGGAGAAAGATTTTTTTGATGTATTTCCTCATCTGAAAGTAAAGAAAGAGCTGGAAGAACTTCTGGATATGGTGTTTGTGACAAAAGTTTCCATGAATCCGGGAAGGACGCATCTGAGAGTTTATATTAAGAGCAGCAGATGGATCCATAAGAAGAATATTTTTGCCCTGGAGGATGAGATCGAGAGACAGTGTTTTCCGGGAATCCCCATGACTGTTACAGTTGTGGAGAAATTTCATCTTTCTGAGCAGTATACACCGGAGAATTTTCTGGAGAGCTACCGTTCCAGCATGGAAGTGGAACTGCGGAATTATAATATGCTGGAATACAATCTGTTCCGCAGAGCGAGGATCACTTTTACAGGAAAAGATAACATGCATATGGAACTTCCGGATACTGTGATCTCCCGCCAGAAAAGTGAGATCCTTGTGGAATATCTTCATAAGGTTTTCTGCGAGCGATGTGGGATGGATCTTAAGGTAGAACTGGATTTCGTGGAAGCGAAAGAGAGCAAATACAGGAAAAATGCTGCCCTGCAGATCAAACAGGAAGTGGAAAATGTTCTGAAGCATGCGAAGCTTTCCAGTGAGGAAACAGGCGAACCGAAAGCAGAAGAAGCATCCAAAGAAGAGACAAAGAAAGCTTCCGGGGATAAAAAGAACGAAAAATCAAATGAGAAGAAATCTTTTGACAAGAAGCAGCAGAAAGGTCAGAAGGGCGACTTCCGCGGCGGCTTCGGATTCCGGAGAGACAGCAATCCGGATGTTGTTTACGGCAGAGATTTCGACGGAGAACCGATCTCACTGGAGAGTATTACCGGTGAGATGGGTGAGGTGATCATTCGCTGCCAGGTTATGGATGTGGAGAAGCGAGAGATCCGAAATGAAAAGACAATCCTCATTTTCCCTGTGACAGATTTTACAGACAGTATTGTGGTAAAGATGTTCCTGCGTAATGAACAGGTTCCGGAAGTGACGGAGAGTGTGAAAAAAGGCGCGTTTCTGAAACTGAAGGGTGTTACGACTATTGACCGTTTTGACAGTGAGTTGACCATCGGAAATATTACAGGAATCAAGAAAATCGCGAATTTTACAACAGCAAGAACAGATACCAGTCCCCAGAAGAGAGTGGAACTGCACTGCCATACCAAGATGAGTGATATGGATGGTGTCACAGATGCAAAAGCACTGGTAAAACGTGCCTACGAGTGGGGACATAAGGCCATTGCGATCACAGACCATGGTGTTGTGCAGTCTTTCCCTGAGGCGAACCACTGTTTTGATGCCTGGGGCGGGTGTGTGCCGAAGGAGTCGGATTTCAAGGTGCTCTATGGCATGGAAGCTTATCTGGTCGATGATCTGAAGGGTATGGTTACAAATTCCAAAGGCCAGCGCCTGGACGGAGATTTTGTTGTTTTTGATATTGAGACAACGGGGTTCTCGGCTCTGACCTGCAAGATCATTGAGATCGGTGCTGTAAAAGTAGAAAAAGGTGAGATCACGGACCGTTTTTCCACCTTTGTTAATCCGGAAGTGCCGATTCCGTTCCGTATTGAGCAGCTGACCAGCATCAATGACTCAATGGTGATCGATGCGCCCACCATTGAAGAGGTGCTGCCGAAATTTCTGGAGTTCTGCGAGGACTGTGTGATGGTGGCCCATAATGCGGACTTTGATATGAGCTTTATCATAGAGAACTGTAAACGCCAGGGAATCCCGGATGATTTTACTTATGTGGATACAGTAGGTATGGCCAGATTCCTTCTGCCTGCGCTGAACCGTTTCAAGCTGGACACAGTAGCCAAGGCAGTTGGTGTTTCCCTGGATCATCACCACAGAGCAGTAGATGATGCTGCATGTACCGCGGAGATCTTTGTGCGTTTTGTGAAGATGCTTGCAGAAAGAGATATCTATGATGTAGATGAGATGAACAGTCAGGGTGCTGTGTCTCCGGATACGATCCGGAAACTGCCTACCTATCATGCCATTGTTTTTGCAAAAAATGAGACAGGCAGGATCAATCTCTATAAACTGGTAAGCCAGTCCCATTTAAAGTACTATCACAGACGGCCAAGAGTCCCAAAAAGCGTGCTGGAGAAATACAGAGAAGGGCTTCTTGTAGGAAGTGCCTGCGAGGCAGGAGAACTTTATCAGGCTTTGCTTCGTAATGCACCGGATCAGGAGATCGCAAGACTTGTGAATTTCTATGATTATCTGGAGATCCAGCCCCTTGGGAACAATGCGTTCATGCTTGCAGATGAGAAGCACGATATGATCAATTCCGAGGAGGATTTAAAAGAGATCAACCGAAGGATCGTCAAGCTTGGAGAGCAGTTCAAGAAGCTGGTTGTTGCCACCTGTGACGTGCATTTTATGGATCCCCAGGATGAGGTTTACAGACGTATCATCATGGCTGGAAATGGTTTTTCCGATGCAGATAACCAGGCACCTCTTTATCTTCGTACAACAGAGGAGATGCTGGAGGAATTTTCCTATCTGGGAAGTGAGAAGGCAGAGGAAGTGGTTATCACCAATACCAACAAGATCGCGGATATGATCGAAAAGATCTCACCGATCCATCCGGATAAATTCCCTCCGGTAATCGAGAATTCCGAGCAGGATCTTAAGAATATCTGCTTTACAAAAGCCCATGAAATGTACGGAGATCCGCTGCCGAAGATCGTGGAGGACCGTCTGGACCGGGAGCTGAACTCCATTATTTCCAATGGTTATGCCGTAATGTATATCATTGCGCAGAAACTTGTGTGGAAGTCCAATGAGGACGGATATCTGGTTGGTTCCCGAGGATCCGTTGGTTCGTCCCTGGCAGCTACCATGTCCGGTATCACGGAGGTGAATCCTCTGCCGCCGCATTATCTCTGCCCGAACCCGGACTGCAAATACAGCGATTTTGATTCCCCTGAGGTAAAAAAATATGCAGGTATGGCGGGATGCGATATGCCGGATAAGGTTTGCCCGAAATGCGGCACAAAGATGAACAAAGAAGGTTTTGATATCCCCTTCGAGACGTTCCTTGGATTTAAGGGTGACAAGGAGCCGGATATTGACCTGAACTTCTCAGGAGAGTATCAGGCCAATGCCCACAGATACACAGAGGTTATTTTTGGAAAAGGCCAGACTTTCAAGGCGGGAACCATTGGTACCCTTGCGGAAAAAACGGCCTTCGGTTATGTGAAGAACTACTATGAGGAACGAGGTCAGCATAAGCGATACTGTGAGATCAACAGGATCGTACAGGGATGTACAGGTGTCCGCCGAACAACAGGACAGCACCCAGGAGGTATCATCGTACTTCCGATGGGTGAGGAAATTGAGAAATTTACCCCTGTGCAGCATCCGGCAAATGATGTAAACAGCGATATCATCACCACGCATTTTGATTACCATTCCATTGACGGAAACCTTCTGAAACTTGATATACTGGGACACGATGATCCGACCATGATCCGTATGCTGGAGGACTTAACAGGTATCAGTGCAAGGACTGTTCCCCTGGATCAGAGAGATGTCATGTCTCTGTTTGCGGGAACCCAGGCACTGGGGATCAGCCCGGAAGATATCGGCGGCTGTAAGCTCGGCTGTCTTGGAATTCCGGAGTTTGGTACAGATTTCGCCATGCAGATGCTTATTGATACCAAGCCGAAATATTTTTCTGACCTGGTACGTATTGCGGGGCTTTCCCATGGTACTGACGTATGGCTGGGCAATGCACAGGTGCTGATCCAGAATGGTACAGCTACCATTTCCACAGCGATCTGTACCCGAGATGATATTATGATCTACCTGATCGGAAAAGGCGTGGAGAGTGGCCTGGCGTTTACCATTATGGAGAGTGTCCGTAAAGGTAAAGGTCTTCGTGATGAATGGATCCAGACCATGAAAGAACACGACGTTCCGGAATGGTATATCTGGTCCTGTAAGCTGATCAAGTATATGTTCCCGAAGGCGCATGCGGCTGCCTATGTTATGATGGCTTACCGTATTGCCTGGTACAAGGTGTTCCATCCTCTTGCTTACTATGCGGCATTTTTCAGTATCCGTGCAACATCGTTCTCCTATGAACTGATGTGCATGGGAAAAGAACGTCTGGAATATTACATGGCTGAGATCCGGAAAAAAGGTGATGAGGCATCCAAAAAGGAGCAGGATACGCTGAAGGATATGAGGATCGTGCAGGAGATGTATGCCAGAGGTTTTGATTTCGTACCCATCGATCTTTACAAGGCAAAGGCGCACCGTTTCCAGATCATAGGAGATAAACTGATGCCTGCACTGGATACCATAGACGGTCTGGGGGATAAGGCAGCGGATGCTGTGGTGGATGCTGCTGCAAAAGGCAAGTTCCTTTCCAAGGATGATTTCCGCGACCGTACAAAAGTCAGCAAAACAGTTATTGATCTGATGGATGATCTGAATCTGTTCGGTGATATTCCACAGTCCAATCAGATGTCATTATTTGATTTTACATGATATAATAAAAGAAATTTAACCATAATCCCAGGAGGGCAATATGAAGAAAGAAGAATTAAGATATCTGCAGCGGCTTGCAGAGCTGTATCCTACTATTGCAAAGGCATCAACTGAGATCATCAATCTGCAGTCCATACTGAACCTTCCAAAAGGCACGGAGCATTTCATGTCGGACATCCACGGAGAATACGATGCTTTTTCCCATGTTCTCCGCAACGGTTCCGGCGCAGTGCGCAAAAAGATCGACGATGTATTTGGCCATACATTAAGCAACAGCGATAAAAGGTCACTGGCAACTTTGATCTATTATCCGAAAGAAAAAATGGAAGTTGTGAAAAAACACGAGGAGGATATGGAGAACTGGTATAAGATCACCCTCTACCGCTTGATCGAAGTATGCAAGACAACCGCATCCAAATACACCCGTTCCAAGGTGCGAAAAGCCCTCCCTGCAGATTATGCTTATGTAATTGAGGAGCTGATCACAGAGAAAGCAGAAGTCCTTGATAAAGAAGCTTATTATGATGCTATCGTCAATACTATTATTGAGATCGGCAGAGCGGAGAATTTTATCATTGCCCTGGCTGAACTGATCCAGCGTCTTGTTGTGGATCACCTTCACGTGCTTGGAGATATTTATGACCGAGGCCCTGGCCCGCATTTCATTATGGACCGTCTGATGAAATACCATTCCCTAGATATCCAGTGGGGAAATCATGATGTAGTCTGGATGGGCGCGGCCACAGGGCAGAAAGCCTGCATTGCGACAGTGATCCGAAACAGTATCCGTTACCGCAACATGGATATCCTGGAAGATGGATATGGAATCAATCTAATGCCATTGGCTACTTTTGCAATGGAAGCATATAAAGATGATCCGTGCAAAGTTTTTGAGATGAAGGGGGATGCCAATAATTACAGCATTCTGGAGGAAGAACTTGGACGCAAAATGCACAAGGCGATTGCTGTGATCCAGTTTAAACTGGAAGGGCAGCTGATCCGCAGGCACAAAGAGTTCCATATGGAAGACCGCTGTCTGCTGCACAGGATCGATCCGAAGAAGGGAACGATCACACTTCCTGACGGAAAAGAATATCCGCTTACAGATACATATTTCCCGACAATTGACTGGAAGAAGCCGTATGAGCTTACAGCAGAGGAAAAAGATGTAATGGAACGTCTGGATCTGGCATTCCGCAACTGTGAGAAACTGCAGAATCATGTACGTCTTCTTCTTGACAAAGGCGGTCTTTATAAGACATATAACGGAAATCTTTTATTCCATGGAAGTATTCCTCTTAATGAGGATGGAAGCCTGAAAGAAGTGCAGATCTACGGCAAAACTTATAAGGGAAAAGAGCTGTATGATGTTCTGGAGACTTATGTTCGCAGAGCCTTTTTCTCAGTGAATGAGGATGAACAGCGAAAAGGCAGAGATATCATGTGGTATATCTGGGCTGCACCGAATTCTCCATTGTTCGGCAAAGATAAGATGACTACTTTTGAACGGTACTTTATTGCGGATAAGGCTACGCATAAAGAAACAAAAAATGCGTATTACCATCTTCTGGAAAATGAAGAAGTGGTTGATAATCTTCTTCGAGAGTTTGGCCTGGATCCGGAAAAAGGACACATCATCAATGGTCATGTGCCGGTTCACCAGAGTGAGGGCGAGAGTCCTGTGAAATGTAATGGAAAAGTTCTTGTAATTGACGGCGGCTTTTCCAGACCTTATCAGAAGGTTACGGGAATTGCCGGCTACACGCTGGTTTATAATTCATATGGACTGATCCTGTCTGCCCATGAACCGTTTACTTCCGCGGAGGAAGCAGTGACGAAAGAGCAGGATATCGTGTCCAACCGTGTTGCAGTCCATTATAATAACAAGCGTACTCTGGTGGGTGATACAGATACAGGTGCTGCTCTGAAAGAAAGGATCAGTGAGCTTACTCAGCTGCTGGAAGTATATCGCAAGGGTATCATTAAAGAAAAGAAATAAAAGAGAGAAATACAGTTAAGTTTTCTGATATGCTATAGTAAACAGAGGTGATGCAGATGAGTAAAAACAAAAGAAAAAAACAGTGGCTGAAAACAGCTCTGATCCTGTTGATCGTTCTGTTTATTCTTGCTGGACTTGGTGGGATGATGCTGGTTTCCCACAGGAATAAAGTTGCAAAAGAACAGCGGAAACAGGCTGCCATTGCCGCATTGGAGAGCATTCCGGAGGTAACGGCAACGCCGATAGCTACAGCGACACCGATACCGACAGCGACGCCTACTCCTTCCGTAACCCCGATTCCTACCATTCTTCCGGCATTTGATCCGGAGAATTATCAGGGAACCTGGTACAGCACAGACGGACTGACAACGATCAATATTTATGAGATCAGTCTGGATTCTGTTTCTTTTACATATAAACGTGTCAACGGAAGAGATCATTCTCTTACTGCAGAGGCAGATGTAACAGCAGAAGTAGCTGGAAATGCCACGCAGTTCCGGTTTAAGGATTCTGAAGGGAACAAGGCAAAAGGAGAGTTTGTTTTTGATAAAAGCGGCGAGCTTTATGTGAAGGTTAAGACTTATAAGAGAGCAGATGGTTCTAAGACCTATCCGAAAACAGAGTCGATTATGACAAGGGAAGAACCGGTGGAGGATACACCGGCAGCAGAGCAGGAAAGCTCCGGTGAGGGAGATACTTCCGGTTCCGAAAATACGGAAACGTATTCTGAGGCGTCCGTGGAAAATTATTCCGAGACATCTTCAGATACATCAGGTACATCGGAAAATACGTCTGCAGAGGGAGATTCTTCCTATAATGAGAGTAACGATGATGTATATGGAATCCCCTACGGTGAAGAAGAAACTTATTACACAGAATAGCAGATAACAGTAAATAAAGAATCCCCGGATCTGCGGAAGTGCGGGAATCCTGATACAGGAATTCCCGGAACTGTTCCGAATTCCGGGGATTTCTTTATTTGACCATTTTCTTACGGTCTGTGCGACCAACGAGATAGTCAATGCTGGTGTCATAATAATTCGCCAGCCGGATAAGCATTTCGATTGGAATACTACGGGATCCCGTTTCATAATGGGAATAAGAACGCTGACTGATATGAAGAATCTCACTTAATTCTCTCTGTGACAGATCTGCGTCTGTACGTAAATCCTGAATACGCTGAAATTTCATTGTGCTCACCTCTTCTTTCTATAGAAAGTATAAAACAGAACGAATTGCACTCTTGCAAAAGAGAGCAAAATGGACTATACTAAATTTATTATCTTCTTTAATTCAGAAAATGTCTATCTGAATTTTTTCCAGTTTTAATAAGTTATGTTTAAAAAGACGAGGATTTTGTCGATCGGGGACGAAATTTTTCGCAGAAAGGAATCGTTTGTTTGCAAGTGTTTTATCAGCGGCGATTTTTGGCATGGAGGTGCGGGAGATCCAGGTTGAGGCAGATGTCAGTGATGGTCTGCCTTCCTTTACTATGGTAGGATTTCCGTCTGCACAGGTGCGGGAGGCGCAGGAACGTGTGCGCACTGCATTTAAGAACAACAGGCTCAGTCTGCCGCCTAAGAGAGTAACTGTTAATTTTGCACCTGCAGATATGAAGAAAGAAGGGGCAGGGTTTGATCTTCCTGTAGCTGCAGCAGTTCTGGCAGCAGCGGAGATCCTGGAACCGAAGCTTCTGGAGCAGGTTATGGTAGTGGGAGAGATCAGCCTCAATGGGGAGATCCACGGTGTTTCAGGCATTTTGCCCAGGGTGATCCGTGCCAGAGAACTGGGGCTTCGTTTTTGTATTATTCCAGAGGAGAATATCCAGGAAGGAAAACTAGTTCGGGATATGCAGGTATTTGGGGTGAAAACGCTGAAAGATATGATCCGCTGTATTCAGGATCCGGAGAAATATAAGAATGAAAGCAGGCAGGAACCGGAAATAGAAGAAAGAACGGAGGAAGGCGGAGCAGATTTTGCAGATGTGTGCGGACAGGAAGGAGCCAGACGTGCTGCCGAGATTGCAGTCAGCGGTTTTCACAATATCCTGTTTATCGGACCGCCGGGTTCCGGCAAGACGATGCTGGCTAGAAGACTACCGACCATTATGCCTCGGCTGACTTTTGAGGAGAGTCTGGAGATTACGAAAGTATACAGTGTGGCAGGACTCCTCACAGAGAAAGATCCTCTGATCCGAAAGCGGCCGTTTCGGAGTCCTCACCATACCAGTTCTGCCCAGGCCTTGGCTGGAGGCGGACGGATCCCCGGGCCGGGAGAGATCACTCTTGCGCACAGAGGAGTGCTTTTTCTGGATGAGATGCCTGAATTTTCCAGGAAGAGCCTGGAGATTTTGCGGCAGCCTCTGGAAGATAAGGAAATCCATTTGTCAAGAGCTGCGGGAACGTACACATTTCCGGCAAGTTTTATGCTGGCAGCAGCAATGAACCCCTGTCCCTGCGGCTTTTATCCGGATATGAACCGGTGCAGGTGCAGTCATGGTGAGATCACCCATTATCTCGGAAAGATCAGCCAGCCTTTGCTGGAGAGGATCGACATCTGTACTGAAGTTCCGGCCATCCGGTTTATGGAGATGAAGAAGAAAAAGAGAGGGGAAAGTTCCGCATCGATCCGCCAGCGAGTGGAAAGAACCCAGGAGATCCAGCGTGAACGTTACAAGAACGAAGAGTTCTCTTTTAATGGGGAACTGGATGGGAGAAGTGTGGAGAAATACTGCGTTATGACAAGTGAGGCAGAAGCGCTTCTGGAGCAGGCATATACACAGTTTCAGTTCAGTACCAGGGCTTACCATAAGATCCTGAAAGTTGCACGGACAGCTGCAGATATGGAAGGGATTGAGAAGATCCAGCCAGACCATATCTGCGAAGCATTGACGTACCGTGCCTATGATAAAAAATACTGGTCATAAAATACAGGAAACGGAGGTACTTTATAATGGAAGAAAAACCGAAAACAACCATCAATTCTGTGGAAAAAAGCAGCACTGCTTATCCGGAAAGGCTGCGTGCTTTAAGTGGTATGCCGGATATGTTATATTATGTTGGAAGACTTCCTGATGATAACAGGCCTACAGCAGCTATCGTAGGCGCCAGAATGTGCAGTCCCTACGGCAGGATCCAGGCATTTAATTATGGAAAGGTTTTAAGCGAGAATGGTGTGCAGGTGATCAGCGGCATGGCAGCAGGAATCGACGCAGAAGGACATAAAGGCGCACTGGAAGGCGGGACACCTACTTTTGCAGTACTGGGAAATGGAGTGGATATCTGCTATCCTTCTTCCAGCCGGGGGATTTACAGGCGGATTCCAGAGAGAAATGGCGGGATCATCAGTGAATACCCTCCGGGAACACCAAGTGTAGCATATCATTTTCCGGCAAGGAACCGGATCATCAGCGGACTGGCAGATATGGTGGTTGTAGTGGAAGCGAAAGAAAAAAGTGGTTCTCTTATCACAGCTGCCTGTGCACTGGAACAGGGAAAGACCGTATATGCAGTTCCAGGTGCAGTAAATGATGCGCTGAGCCGGGGCTGTCACAAGCTGATCTACGACGGAGCAGGCATTGCATATTCCCCGGAAGTGCTTCTGGATGAATGGGGTCTGTCTGTGAAAAAAAAGACAATTTTAAAGGGAAAAACCAAGTTAGGACTTGCAACGGATTTGGATTTGGTGTATAGTTGTCTCGATTTACGACCAAAAAATCTGGATCAAATTATCAAAAAAACCGGCTTTTCGCCGGCAAAAACAGCCGGGATCCTGGCACAGCTTACCCTGATGGGACTTGTGAAGGAGACCGGAACACAGTATTATATCAGACTTGAATAACAGCCGATCTGTTCTGCATTCTGCTCATGGTATTTTGGAAAATTACTGCAGCACAGGACAGAGGGCAGAATGAGATTAGGAGAGGTAAAATGGCCAAAAATCTGGTGATAGTAGAGTCACCTGCTAAAATGAAAACTGTAAAAAAATTCCTGGGGGCGAATTATACAGTCGAAGCATCAAACGGTCACGTGAGGGATTTCCCGAAAAGTCAGTTTGGTATTGACGTAGAGAATGATTTTGAACCCAAGTATATTACAATAAGAGGAAAGGGAGAACTTCTTGCGAAACTCCGTAAGGAAGCAAAGAAAGCAGATAAGATCTATCTTGCAACTGACCCCGACCGTGAGGGAGAAGCGATCTCCTGGCATCTGATGCAGGCACTGAAGACAGATCCTGCAAAGATGCACCGAATCACATTTAACGAAGTAACAAAAACAGCAGTCAAGGCTTCCATCAAGCAGGCCAGAGAGCTGGATATGAATCTTGTGGATGCACAGCAGGCCAGACGTATGCTGGATCGTATGGTAGGTTATACCATAAGTCCGCTTCTCTGGGCGAAGGTAAAGAGAGGTTTAAGTGCAGGCCGTGTACAGTCTGTGGCACTTCGCATTATCTGCGACAGGGAAGATGAGATCAATGCTTTTATTCCGGAAGAGTACTGGAGCTTGGAAGGAGAGTTCCAGGTTAAGGGCGAGAAGAAGCCTCTGACAGCCAAGTTCTACGGAACAGATAAAAAGCTTCCTATCAAAAACCGTCAGGAAATGGATGAGATACTGAAAGATTTGGAAAACTGCAGATACGAGATCACAGAAGTAAAAAAAGGCGAGCGTATCAAGAATGCCCCGCTTCCTTTTACAACCAGTACTTTGCAGCAGGAAGCAGCCAAGACACTGAATTTTTCCACGCAGAAGACGATGCGTCTTGCACAGCAGTTATATGAGGGCGTTGATGTTAAAGGCAGCGGTACTGTCGGTCTTATTTCTTACCTGCGTACAGATTCCACCCGTATCTCCGAGGAGGCAGATGTAGCAGCAAGAACTTATATTTCCGAACAGTATGGTAAGGATTACGTTTCTAAGACAGAGAAAGCAGTAAAGAATGGTCAGAAGATCCAGGATGCACACGAGGCGATCCGTCCTACTGACATTGCCAGAACTCCGATTCTTGTGAAGGAATCCTTGACAAGAGACCAGTTCAGACTGTATCAGCTGATCTGGAGACGTTTTGCGGCAAGCAGAATGGCACCGGCCCGCTATGAGACAACATCCGTTAAGATCGGTGCAGGCGAGTATACATTTACAGTTGCAGCATCCAAGGTTGCATTTGACGGTTTTATGTCTGTGTACACAGAAGAGGGAGACGACAAGAAAGGCAATGTGTTAAGCCAGAGTCTTGAGAAAGGCATGGAGCTGAAGCTGAAAGAGCTGAAGCCGGAGCAGCATTTCACACAGCCGCCGGCACATTATACAGAGGCTTCCCTTGTAAAGACTATGGAGGAGCTGGGAATCGGACGTCCGAGTACCTATGCACCGACGATCACGACCATCATCAGCAGAAGATATGTATCCAAGGAGCAGAAGAATCTTTATGTAACAGAGCTTGGCGAGGTAGTTAACAACATTATGAAGCAGGCGTTCCCAAGTATCGTTGATGTAAACTTCACAGCTACCATGGAGGGACTTCTGGACTGTGTTGAGGCAGGGACTGTGCAATGGAAGACAGTTGTTCGAAACTTCTATCCGGATCTGAAGCATGATGTGGATGAGGCAGAGAAAGAACTGGAGAAAGTTGATATCCAGGATGAGGTCACAGATGTGATCTGCGATAACTGCGGACGCAACATGGTGATCAAATACGGACCTCATGGAAGATTCCTCGCATGCCCTGGATTCCCGGACTGCCGAAATACGAAACCATATTATGAGAAGATCGGCGTTGTATGTCCGAAATGCAGCGGCGAAATTGTCATGAAAAAAACGAAAAAAGGCAGAAAATACTACGGATGTGAGAATAATCCGGAATGTGATTTCATGTCCTGGCAGAAACCTTCTGCAAAGAAATGTCCGAAATGTGGCAATTATATGCTCGAAAAGGGAAATAAGCTGGTTTGCAGCCAGGAAACCTGCGGATATGTGGAACAAAAGCCAAAAGATGAAGATTGATCGAATAGATGCTTTTCAACCAATTTTCAGAAAAGCCCGTTAAAAATGAAAAAAATATAAAAATGTCTTGTAAATTTCCAGAATAACGTGTAATATTAGACTAGAAAAACGATTTCTTTCAAGGTACGAAAGTGAAAGGAGGAAAAAATGAGCGTTCAGTTGCTAGATAAAACTAGAAAAATCAACAAGCTTCTGCATAACAGCAGCTCAAGCAAGGTAGTGTTTAACGACATTTGCCAGGTGCTCATGGAAACCTTAAGTTCCAACATCCTGGTACTCAGCAAGAAAGGTAAGGTTCTGGGAGTCAGTATCTGTCCTGGCGTGGATGAGATCACAGAGCTGATCGATGATAAGATCGGAGGACATATTGATCCGTTATTGAACGAGAGATTTCTCGGCGTTCTTTCCACAAAGGAGAATGTCAATCTCCAGACACTTGGTTTCGAGCATGTACCCGGAAATTATCAGGGAATCATGAATC
>CAVBVT010000051.1:0-18298 GCA_963598855.1 Eggerthellaceae bacterium | reverse complement strand
GCATATCACGCTGGCCTGTATGATACACACCCTCGATACAGTTGATGTAGTTGTGGAATTTACGCTCGATAACCGGCTCAAAGTCAGGCTGCATGTTCTTTCCTGCAACTTTTACAATGTATGCAATGCTGTTCTTGCTGCCAAGTTCCATATCATCAACCTCAGGACCAACAACTGTGATCTTGTGGTCTTCGATCTCAGAAGCATCACATGTATGTACAAGCTCTGCACAGTCCACACGTGAACCATCGAACTCAACCTGCATATCTTTACGGCGGATGATCTCACCCTCGAATGCAGATGCGAAAGCAACCGGGATATCAATGTTTGTGATTTTGATCTTAATGTCACGTGCCTCAAGAGAAGTAGCGTTGAATTTGCTTACGTCCTCCTGGACGATAAGGCTCTTCGGTACACGGAAGATATTCTCTGTCTCATTTGTGATAACCGGGAAACCAAGCGCGATAGCACCTGCACCACAAGCTACGATCACGTCATCCAGAGGTTTGAATGCGTTAACGAATGCCGGTACACGATCCATTGTGTATTTCATAAGTGTTCCTGCATCTCCAGGTGTTACATTACCGAAGATCAGAGCCGCACGAAGCGCAACAGATACTACATGAATAACAGATGTAACATCTTTTCCAAGCGGGATAACACGAACGTTTGCACCTGTGTTCATTCCAGCCTCAGCAACCTGGTCGATGATTCCGCCAACCAGTGTTACAAGAATACCCTGTGCCTGATAGCTTTTTACAAGAGCAACGCCCTCTTCTGTAGTAGGAGCAGCACCAAGGATAACAGCAACGCCTGGAATATCGCCTGTTACAAGCGGTACACCGAGTTCACGGATAACAGCATCTGCAAGATGTCCGTAGCACGGCTCTTCGTAAGGAGTTGCTCCGTCGATATATTTCAGAACTTCGATGAACTCTGCGCAAAGTGCTGTAGCAACACCGGACATGAATGCATCGTTCAGTCTTTTCTCTCTTGTCATAAGTGTCTTAACAACACCAAGAGCCTCTTTTAATTCTTTTAATGTTGTAACTTTTGTTCCTGTTACAGCATAGTAGCAAGGAAGGCTGTAAGCGGTATTCGGGAAGCTGACAGCTTTGTCTTCGCCATACTGAGCGATCGCGCCATCGATAGCACCCTCTGTTAAACCATATACAGCATCGTTTCCGCCGAATACTCTATCAAATAAAGTCACTGTAATACCTCCTATTTTTACAGAATTGAATTCTGATCAATTTTCTCTTTAATCTTTCTGATCTCATTGGTTACAGTTTCGCTGAAATCATAGGGAGATTTTCCCTGACGGTCAGCGTCCATAACTTCTGTATTGTAGTGGATCATTCCAAGCAGGTCTTCTGCCGGGATCTTATTCCGGATAAATTCTTCATCTTCCGGATTTCGTACCTTGTTGGCTACGACTTTAACCTGAGAAACTCCCAGATCTTTTGCAAGACGTTTCACGTTTTTGTAAGTCTGAACACTTCTTGCCCCTGGTTCGATCACTACAATAAATTCATCCATGCTTTCCGTGGTGCCCCGGCCCAGATGCTCCAGGCCGGCTTCCATATCAAGAACCACAACGTCATCTCTGTGGATCACAAGGTTGTTAATGATACGTTTCAGCATTACATGTTCCGGGCAGACACATCCTCCGCCGCCTGTTTCCACGGTTCCAAGGACAAGCAGCTTCACGCCATTGCAGGTTTTTCCGTAGGTATCCGGGATGTCATCTACCTTCGGATTCAGCTGATAAAACTGATTCTGACTGTTGGCTCCGGTACGCTCCTCCACCAGTTTACGCATTCTGGAGATCGGAACAATAGAATCCAGTGTTTCCTCATCAAATCCAAGGGCAAGACCCAGGTTCGCATCCGGATCCACATCAGCCGCAAGGACTTTTTTCCCTTCGTCAGCATACAACCTAGCAAGTGTTGCCGCAAAAGTTGTTTTTCCCACTCCACCTTTACCGGTTACTGCTATCTTCATAAGTTATTCGCGCCTTTCCTACTATCAGATGCCAAGAGCAGTTCTCTTCTCTTCGATTCTCTCAATCATCAGATCGCATAATTTATCAATATCTTTTTCTACAGTGTAAGCTGCCTCTACCCAATCACGTACACCTTCTGTCAGAAGACCGGCTACCTGATCAGATCCAGATACATATGGGTCTACACCAAGGAAGGTATCAATACCTGTAGCTACTACATAGTTTCCAATGGAAACTGCTTTCTCAGACATCCACTCAGGAGCACATCCTACAACTGGAAGCTGGGAAATATTGACATTACCAATTTTAGCAAGTTCTGCTACGAGAACCATCATACGGGAGATATCTACGCAGGATCCCATGTGGAATACTGGCGGGATGTCCGCAAGCTCACAGACACGTTTCAGACCAGCACCACAGAGATCTTTGGCCGCTTTGTCCATAAGACCCGCACGAGCTGCTGCCTGTGCTGAACATCCAGAAGCAATGATAACGATATCGTTTGCAATGAGTTTCTTCATCAATTCAATGTGGGCATAGTCCGGTCTGATCTTCGGGTTGTTACATCCAACCATGGCAACTGCTCCACGGATAACACCGGAAGTGATGCACTCAAGGAGCGGTTTGGTTGTTCCTGTCTCATCAACCTGGGAGTTTGTAACACCGTCAAGAGTCTTAACGATTGCCTCAACAGAATATCCAACCGTAGCTTTCTGTTTCATATCCGGGATATGAACGAGTTCAGGTTTTCTGTTTTTGAAATTTTCACATGCAAGTTTTACGATCTGTTTTGCATTCTCGCCTGCTGTCTCAGCGTCAAATCTGATGAAATCAGAATCTGGCATCTGACAGATCGGAGAAGTTGTGATGAATTTGGTGTGGAAACACTTGGAAAGTGGTCCTAAAGCCGGGAAGATACACTGAACGTCAACAACGATTGCCTCACATGCTCCTGTAAGAACAACGTTCTCCTGCTGCAGGAAATTACCAGCCATCGGAATACCGCGGCGCATTGCAACCTCATTGGATGTACAACATACACCGGAAACTGTGATTCCTTTAGCTCCCATAGATTTTGCATAATCAATCATTTCCTTGCTGTCTGCATACTCACAGATCATCTCGGAAAGACTCGGATCATGTCCATGAACAACAATGTTTACGTTCTCAGCATTCATAACGCCAAGATTTGCTTCTGTCTCAAGCGGCTTCGGAGTTCCGAAAAGTACATCAGAGAACTCAGTTCCGCACATGGAACCGCCCCATCCATCGGAAAGTCCGTTGCGAAGTGCCTGACGAACAAGTGCCTCCGGTTTACTTGTGTTACCCATATGCGTCATATGTAATGCACAGGAAACCTCACGGTCAATTGCTCTTGGCTCGATCTCAGCTTCATGCCACAGATCCTGTGTATGCTGTGGAGCTCTCTTCAGCCATCTAGAAACGCCTCTGATCTTTCCATACTCTTCCTGGGCAAGATCAGACATCTCATGAGCAAGCTCATAAATATCTTTGCCCTCTGTCTCAACCCCCCACTCTTTTGCGATACGGATCAGTTTCTCAGGATCTTTTACCTGATAGTCGCCACCCTCTTTAGCATGTCCAAGTGTGATACAAATCTCACGGCCATGGTCAGAATGTGTCGCAGCTCCACCTGCTGTGAAGCGAAGGAAGTTTCTTCCTACGATACCATGAGCATCGCATCCA
Source organism: Eggerthellaceae bacterium (assembly GCA_963598855.1). Lineage (GTDB taxonomy): Bacteria > Bacillota > Clostridia > Lachnospirales > Lachnospiraceae > Blautia_A. The sequence goes on along the minus strand of CAVBVT010000051.1, from coordinate 14,586 downwards.
CAGATTCCTCTCGGAGCCTTCGGCGTAATACGACATGGCCCCATTGAACAGATACGGCAACATACGCCCTGCTCACCGAATTTACAGTGCGGAGTCTGGTTCTTTACACGGATCTGCCATGCATCTGCTCCTACCTTCGCACCTGTCTCAAGAAGACGGGCTGTAGCGGCTTCAAATTCCTCCACTGTAGTTAATTTGAATTCACTCATTATAGACCTCCTTTAATAGCACATCTATTTATTTTTTCTTTTTTATAATAAGCCCACAGGCAGGAACCCATCCCCACCCATGGGTTATTTTCATTTTAAAAAATGGCTTAATATTAATTATAAGCCGAATTTATCAAAAATCTCGAAAGCTGCCTTTCTCATCGGATTATCCTCAGGAAGAGTAACGGTTGGCTTACCATCGCAGTCATATTCATATACTGCTTCATCCTGCGGAACTACACCGATCAGATCAAGTCCCTGCTTCTGGATCTCCTCAAGGATTCCCGGATTCAGTTCCCCTTTCGGTGCTCGGTTAATGATAAGTCCTACTCTGGAAGGCTTCATCTCGCATTCCTTGATCAGTTCTGCGATTCTGCCAACTGCCTGCACACCTCTTCTGGAACAATCACTTACAAGGATCGCTGTTTCCATGCTTGGAAGGATTCCTCTGCTGATATGTTCCATTCCAGCTTCATTATCTACAACAAAGTAAGGATAATTCTTCTGATATTTGGCAAGCTGAGCCTGAAGCAGACCGTTTACAAAACAGTAGCAGCCTTTTCCCTGAGTTCTGCCCATTACCAGAAGATCATAATCCTCTTCCTCTGCAAGAGCATCTTCAAAACGTACCTCAGCATAATCTGCCTTGGACATTCCTGTAGGGATCGGACTCTTTTCAGCCAGTTCCGCATGAGCGATCTCCTCACGGACATCGCCAAGAGTAGTTTCTACCTCTACACCAAGAACCTCATTCAAATTTGAATTAGCATCTGCATCTACAGCCAGTACAGGTCCTTTTTTCTTTTCGCAGAGATACTGGATCAGCATTCCGCATAATGTAGTTTTTCCAACGCCGCCTTTTCCTGCGACTGCAATTACATGTGCCATAAAACGGGCACCTCCTGATTCCCTAAATAAAATCTAATACGCCCGGCGTATAAAGGAGGTGCCCGTAAGGTAAAACAATACAGTTATATTGTTTTTTATTCTGGCACCTCCGCACTGTACCGGAATTCATATTCAGTTTATTGATTAATTAGATAAGTGTACGAAGTCCGGATCTGTCAATGATCTCGGATACATCTTTCCATTTGTTCAGTGCGTAAAGATGGATTCCGTCAACACCAAGAGCACGATACTCATCGATCTGTCTGATGGTGTATTCGATTCCTTCTTCTTTAAAGCGTTTAACTTTGTCCTCATAGAACATGTCAAATGGTTTACCGTCAGCGTCTTTTGCGTTGAACGGATTCGGGAACAGCCAGTTTCTGGAAATAAGTCTGCAAAGCTCACTGTCCATTACACAGCCGTTACGTGAAAGAGCCATGTTGATGGTAGCAGCCTGATCCAAAATCGGCATAACTCCAACGTCTACAGGCATTGTCACACCAGCTTCACGGATAGCATCCAGCCAGTATTTAAACTGTTCCATATCCCAGCAAAGCTGAGTCATGATGTAATCTGCGCCGTTATCCTGTTTCTGTCTTAAAACAGCGATATCTGCATCCAGGCTGCGGCATGCAATATGTCCTTCCGGTGAACCTGCTACTGCGATCTCAAATTTATCACCAAACTCGTCACGAACAAATTCAACAAGGTCTGTCGCATAATTGAAATCACCGCAAGTTGTTGTCTCACCAAGCGGAATATCTCCGCGAAGTGCAAGCATATGGTCAACACCTTCAGCCAGATACTGCTGAAGCTGTTCTTTGATTCCTTCTTTTGTATTCTTGATTACTGTGAAGTGTGTTACAGGAGTTGTTCCTGCATTCTTGATCATCTGGCATACTTCTCTGTTGGCTCCGACATTTCCGCCGCCTGCGCCATATGTACAGGAAATATACTCTGGTTTATACTTCATGAGATGCTCAATGGTTCCCGGCAGATTTGCCATGCCTTTTTCTGTTTTTGGCGGAAAAAGTTCAAAGGAAAGCAGCATTTTTTCTCTCATTGCATCTGATAATTTCATTGATCGTCCCTCCACGTCTCAAACTTGATATTATTATAGAAATGGTCTTTATCATTTCCTCAGTTTACATTTCAGTCAGCTGGTGCAGACATCAGTCACACTGCAGTTTAACGATACTGTTCGCCAGATCAACCATAAGGATACTGCCTTCTACCACACGCTCGTCTCCCATGATGTCACGAAGGATCAGTTTCTTCCCATCAACATCGATCCTGCTCACATTTTTAAAAATTACAGAATTATCTTCCTCTTTATATACAGTTGCAAGACACATAATCATTTCCTCCAATTAGCGGCTTCTGTTATCCGCTATGCTGTCAAAATCATTCTGTCACTTCTTATTTCAGTTCTTCCTTAACAAGTGTAAGGGCAAGTCCCAGTCTCATATTGCCTTTCTGGAAATCGGACACTGCTTCCTTAATTGTCTTGGCAGCTGCATCCATATTCAGCTTCTTGAGATTATCAGCCATCTGGTCAAGCTCTGCTGCATGATGCTCATTATGCTGCAGCATATAGGTGAGAAGTGCTACTGTCTCATTCTTGCAGTCACCAGACTCGCAGGATCCGCAATGTCCATCACCGTGTGTATGGCAATGACCCTCTCCTTCCGCATGACTGTGTGTATGGCTGTGAATCATACCGTCTTCGTGAGTATGCTCATGTGTATGTTCGTGGCTGTCAGCATGGCCATGCTGTACAAGATTGCCATTCTCATCTTTGATTAAATGCATAAATACCCCTTTCCTGTATCCGTATGGCGGACACGTTCATGACAAGAATTTATCAATTAAATTCATTATACATCTTTTTCCTCCCATTATCAAGGAATTTATTATAAAAAATAGCCAATTTTCAGTCCCTGATTTCTTGTTTTTTCAAAAACTTTGACAGCTAATTAACCCGATTGTCTCTATTTTAACAAAGTTAGCTTTTTCAAACCAACAATTATTGTCCGCTGACGCGTTACTGCTGCATTCAAGCTTTATCACTTTTGTAATATATTTGATGTGATTCTTTCATATTTTTGTGCTATAATAGCAAAAACATGGGAAACAGAACAAACAAGGAGGAATTATTTTGAGAGAAACTGTTTTTCTGAACAACGACAGAGAAATGCCCCTTCTGGGGCTTGGTGTATATAAGTTGCCCGACGACGTACAGGCTGAAGCTGCCGTTACCTCTGCGATCTCCGCAGGCTACCGCATGATCGACACTGCTTCTGTGTATAAGAATGAAGAAAGTGTGGGACGTGCCATTGCGAAATGCGGTGTTCCCCGTAAAGATCTTTTTATCACCAGTAAGATCTGGAACACAGCCCAGCGGCTGGGAGATGTCCAGGGAGCTTTTTCCCGGAGCCTTGACCGTCTGAAGCTCAGCTATGTTGATCTCTATCTGATCCACTGGCCTGTTCCCGGCTGCTACTTAAGCACCTGGAAGGAACTTGAGAATATCCTGGAATCCGGCCGTGCCTTAAGCATTGGTGTCAGCAATTTTGACATCCGCCATCTGGAAGAGCTCCGTAAAGTTTCCGGCATCATTCCTGCTGTTAATCAGATCGAATGCCATCCCCTGTGCTATCCTTCAGAACTGATCGAATACTGCAAAGCCTTTGGTATCCAGGTACAGGCTTACTCCCCACTGGCAAGAGGAGCTTATTTTGACAATGACGTAATGTGTGTCCTTGGAACGAAATATGCAAGAACTCCTGCACAGATCGGACTTCGCTGGGCCATCCAGAAGGGAATCTCCGTAATTCCGAAATCTATCAATCCGGAACGAATCCGGAGCAATGGCGATATTTTTGATTTTAATATTGAAGAGGAAGATATGGCTATCATCGATACACTGAATGAGGATCTGCATATCTCTCATGTTCCGGAAGATCTCCGTGACATTCAGTTTTGAGAAAATAATAGAATAAAATATTGAATATAAAAAAGGATATCCAACTGGTCGTACCGTACACATCCCCCCAAAATCAGATTTTGAAATCTGACTCTTTATCCAGGAATAGTACAAATTCGATCCATGTAGATATCCTTTTTATGATTATGGTCCAGACACTTCCGGATTTCAGATCTTTATTCCCACGGAAGCATCGGTGTTTCAACTTTTTTATCACGCAGCATCAGATCCATAACTGCTTCTGCTGCCGGTTTTCCTTCAAAAAGCACTTTATTTACTTCTGTAATGATCGGCATTTCCACCTCATATTTCTCAGAAAGTTCTCTTGCAGCTCTTGCAGAATAAACACCTTCCACAACCATCTGAACTTCGTCCATAGCCTGTTCCATTGTCCTTCCCTGTCCAATGAGATAGCCGGCTTTTCGGTTGCGGCTGTGTACGCTTGCACAGGTAACGATCAGATCTCCGATTCCGGAAAGGCCATAGAACGTTTCCATCTGTGCTCCCATTTTCTTTCCAAGTCTTGCGATCTCTGTGATTCCTCTGGTGATCAGTGCCGCTTTTGTGTTGTCACCATACCCAAGTCCGTCTGCAGTACCTGCTGCCAGGGCGATCACATTCTTCAATGCTCCGCCAAGTTCAACTCCAAGAATATCCGGGGTTGTATACACACGGAATACCGGACTCATGAAAATGCTCTGAAGATAATCCGCAGTTTCTCTTGTATGCGCACTTACCACACAGGTGGTAGGAATGCCCCGTCCGACTTCCTCAGCATGACTGGGGCCGGAAAGCACTGCCACATCACCCTGCGGGATCTCTTCTTCGATCACTTCACTAAGTGTTTTCAATGTTTTTTCTTCGATACCTTTTGCCACATTGACGATCTTCTGTCCTTCCCGGACAAAAGGTGCCATTTTGTGTGCTGTGCTTCGGATATACGGAGAAGCTACAGCCAGCACTGTTGTATCTGCATCCCGCAGTGCACGTTCTAGGTCTGTCATGATCTCGATCTTGTCAGGGAGCACCACGCCTGGAAGCCTGTCAGGATTTTCTCTTTTTTCCCGGAGTTTCCGGGCATCTTCCGGTCTTGCTGACCAGAGAAGTACTTCATGGCCATTATTGTGCAGAAGGAGAGCCAGGGCCATACCCCAGCCTCCTGAACCAAGTACGCTGATTTTTGCCATAAATCTTACCTCTTATTTTTTATTCTTACTGTTCAGGAACACTTTGCTCTCTGTTCCATGGATAAGTCTGCCGATGTTTGCTCTGTGCCTGTAAAAAGCCATTCCTGTAAGAACCGCCATCACAATGTACAGTTCAATTGTATGCGGCTGATCCATCCCGTATTTTCCCATTTGTCCGAAAACAAACACTAGGATAAAAGCTGCCGCATATGCACTGAGTGAACATAAAGATACATAATGCGTTGTAAAAAACAGTGCAAAAAAGATCACTACACATACAAGAAATATCTGCCAGTCAAAGGCAATGATCATACCAACTGAAGCTGCAATTCCCTTGCCGCCGCGGAATTCCATGGAAATAGGGAAATTATGTCCAAGGATACATCCCAGTGCTGCATACAATGTCAGAAGCGGAAGGATGCTGCTCATGGAGCCGCCGTAAATGATCCTTACGATCACGATCGCCAGCACACATTTCAGGCAGTCTCCCAGCAGGGTAAGTGCCCCCGCTTTTTTTCCGAAAGTACGAAACGCATTGGTAGTTCCTGCGTTTCCGCTGCCATGTTCTCTGATATCTGTCTTGTGAACCTTTCCTATAATATAGCCTGTCTGAAAAAGTCCGCATACATAACCAATAACAAGACAAATAATACGTTCCATATTTTTATTCCTTTTCCCCGCGCTCGCGGATGATGAATTTCAGGGAAGTTCCGGAGAATCCAAAGGCATCCCTGATCTTGTTCTCCAGATATCTTACATAGGAGAAATGCATCAGTTCCTTGTCATTTACAAAGATAACGAATGTCGGCGGCTTTACTGCAACCTGAGTCATATAGAAAATCTTCAGTCTTCGTCCTCTGTCAGACGGCGGCTGCTGCAGAGCTACGGCCTCGGAAAGGATCTCATTGAGAACACCTGTCTGTACACGAAGTGTCTGATTCTCAATGACCATATCAATATTCTCGAAAAGTTTCGGAAGTCTCTGGCCTGTTTTTGCAGAGATAAAAATGATCTGGGCATATGGCATAAAGGAAAGGATCTGGCGAATCTTCTCTGTATGCTTGTAAATGGTCTTATCATTCTTCTCAATGGCATCCCATTTATTTACTGCTACAATGATACCCTTGCCTCTGTCATGTGCGATACCTGCGATCTTGGCATCCTGCTCTGTAACTCCCTCAGAAGCATCGATCACAACTACCACCACATCTGCACGCTCTACTGCAGTTACTGTACGGATGACACTGTAACGCTCGATCTCTTCTTTTACTTTACCTTTACGGCGAAGTCCTGCTGTATCGATAAATACATAATCCTTATGGTTCCATGTAACCTTGGTGTCAATGGCATCACGTGTAGTTCCTGCGATATTGGATACGATCACTCGTTCCTCACCAAGAAGCTTATTAATGAGGGAGGATTTACCTACGTTTGGCTTACCTACAATGGCGATCTTCGGAATATCATCCTGATCTTCTTCCTCACTCTTATCCGGGAACTCCTTGATCACTTCATCCAGCATATCTCCAAGTCCCTGACGGTTGGCTGCTGAAACTGGGATCGGCTCACCGATTCCAAGATTATAAAACTCATATACATCCATCATATATTTCTGATGGCTGTCTACTTTATTGACCACAAGGCGTACCGGCTTACCGCTGCGGCGGAGCATATCTGCTACCTTGGCATCAGAATCCACAAGACCCTGACGTACATCTGTGATAAAAATGATCACATCTGCTGTATCAATGGCGATCTGTGCCTGCTCTCTCATTCTGGAAAGGATGATATCGCTGCTGTCCGGCTCAATACCGCCTGTATCGATCAGGGTAAATGTTCTGTCAAGCCATGTGACATCTGCATAGATCCTGTCACGTGTTACTCCTGGTGTATCCTTTACTATGGAAATATTATCACCTGCCAGAGCGTTAAATAAAGTGGATTTACCTACATTAGGCCTTCCCACTATCGCTACTACTGGTTTGCTCATAAATTTGTCTCCTTCTTGTTTTTTTATGTTCCGGAGGATTGATCACAGCTTCTACCAGATCCCGTCCTCCTGTGTCTACGATTACAATTTCTGTTTCAAGTGCATCAGAAAGTTCTTCCAGCGTCATGTCGTCTAGAAAAATCTCCTCATCCCCTTTCAGCATACTGCATGGGATCAGAAGCTTTTCTCCAAGATCAAGGCCGGAAAGCTGTTCTTTCAGATCCTGCCCTGTGATCAAGCCGGATACTGTGATCTTCTCACCGAAAAAACGATTCTCAATGGTCGTTACCGGGACCTGTACATTAGGAAATTTCTTCTTTATTTCCTCTATATAACGGGTAATAAACGGAGCTGCAAGTTTACCTGTGGCAACTCTGCCTGTAACCTTACGGTCATCACCTTTCAGCTCATCCAGTGTTTCTTTCACTTCTGTTTCCAGCAGCCTCAGCATTCCCACGCCATTCTCCAGCTGAAGATATCCATCATACTCTTCCTCACGCGGAAGTTCCCTTCCTGCCAAAATATACCATTCATCAGAAGCATGGATAAAATGGATCCCGTATTTCTCCATCATGATCTTCTGCCATCGGTGGATCTGCTCCAAAACCTTCTCGGCATCTTCTTTATTGAAAGGCTCCAGCGGATACAGACCCTTTCTGTATTTCGTCAGGCCTACCGGCACAACGGAAACACTCTGAAGGACCGGTGCATAAGCAGAAAGCTTTTCAAGGCTGTATTCCAGTTCTTCACCATCATTTACGCCCTTGCATAATACGATCTGGCCATTCATGGTGATCCCTGCGTTATACAGGGTATCTACTTTCTCCAAAGCCCTTCCTGCAAAACGGTTATGCAGCATTTTACACCGGAGTTCCGGATTCATGGCCTGGAACGAAATGTTGATCGGCTCCAGATGGTATCGGATCACACGTTCAATATCCTTCTCACTCATATTGGTAAGCGTCACATAATTTCCCTGCAGGAAAGAAAGCCTGGAATCGTCATCCTTAAAATACAGTGTCTCACGCATATCGGGCGGCATCTGATCAATAAAACAGAACATGCACTTATTCGAACAGGAGCGATAGTCATCCATCAAGCCCCCGTTCTCAAATTCTATTCCAAGGTCTTCCTCATATTCCTTCTCTACCTCCAGCTCCCATTCCTCGCCGTCAGGCTTCTCCACCAGAAGTACGACAAGCTCCTCGTTCATGAGATACCGGTAATCGAAGACATCCTCCACAGGCTGTCCGTTGACAGAAACAAGTCTGTCTCCTGGTTCCAGCCCTAGCTCCTCGGCAATACTGTCGGGCAGCACCCTGGAAATTCTATACTTTCTTAATTTCATCATTATCTCCCTTTTCTATCCCGTATATAATGCTGCCCACTATACAGCCAGCAGCACGCGGAATATTACCTGCGGATAGCATCTATTATAATAACAACTTTGCTTCTAAAAAGCAACACTTTGCGAAAACACCTTGACTGACATGTGTATCTGATGTTATAAATAGACTGAGAATTTTTTTATGACATACACTTAGGAGGAATATTATGCCAAACATAGAATTGCTGGAGAAGTCTATGCCTGTTGCCCCGATCCGCATCGCTGCACTTGCCGGATGCCGCGAACTGGCCGAGGAGGTTGACAAAAAGCTGGTTAAATTCCGTAAAGAACTTGTAGCAGCCAAGAAGTCCGCGATCATCCCACAGGGCTATGCAGAGAAATCTTTCCTTGTAGACTGCGAGTGCCCTCGTTTCGGAACCGGTGAAGGTAAAGGTTACATCAAGGAATCCGTCCGCGGAACAGACCTTTACATTATGGTAGACGTGACCAATTACAGCCTTACTTACAGCGTATGCGGCCATGAGAACCACATGTCTCCGGATGATCACTATCAGGATCTGAAGAGAATCATCTCTGCAGCCACCGGTAAAGCACACCGTATCAACGTTATCATGCCGTTCCTTTATGAAGGACGTCAGCACAGACGTACCAAGAGAGAGTCTCTTGACTGTGCACTTGCACTTCGTGAGTTAAGCGCAATGGGCGTTTCCAACATCATTACTTTCGATGCCCATGACCCACGTGTACAGAACTCCATTCCGCTGAAAGGCTTCGATAACTTTTTCCCGACTTATCAGTTCCTGAAGGCACTGGTTAAGAATGTTCCGGATTTCAAAGTTGACAATGACCATCTTATGATCATCAGCCCGGACGAAGGCGCTATGTCACGTGCTGTATATTTCTCCAATATTCTTGGAGTTGATATGGGTATGTTCTATAAACGCCGTGATTACTCCACTGTAGTCAACGGAAAGAACCCGATCGTAGCTCATGAATTCCTTGGCGACTCCGTAGAAGGCAAGGATGTTATCATCATCGACGATATGATCTCTTCCGGAGAGAGTATGCTGGATGTTGCCCGTCAGCTGAAAGAGCGCAAGGCTGGACGTGTATTCGTCTGCACAACTTACGGACTGTTCACAGACGGTGTATCCAAATTTGATGAATACTACGAAAAAGGCTGGCTTGACAGAGTTATCACAACCAACCTTAACTATCGTGTTCCTGAGCTTCTTGACCGTCCATATTACATCGAAGCCAACATGAGCAAATATCTTGCAAGCATCATTGACATCATCAATCATGATGTATCTGTTGAGAAAGTTCGTTCCAGCAACGAGAAGATCATGGATCTCATGAAGAAAGTCAACGAACAGTAATAAAAGCTCCCAGGTTTCCACGCTTCCCGTGAGAAGCCCTGTGTGAGTAAAGAAAGAGCGGATTACAGCAGGTGCAGATACCTGGCATGGATATCCGCTCTTCTTTTATGCCTGTATCCAGAAGGATCCTGCGGTTGGCTTCCCACAGATTAAGCTGATATTTGCCATCTGGCTTCCCGTAAAAAAGAACATCCCAGTATTTTTCATCAAAAGCTTCTTTAAACTGCTCTATCACATCCTCACTGACTTCATAGCAGTCCTGACAGATAGACGGACCGATAGCTGCATAAAGCTGTGACGGGTCTGTCCCAAATTCTTCCGCCATTTTTTCCACAGTCACTTTGCCGATCTTTCCAACAGTTCCTCTCCATCCTGAATGGGAAAGTCCAACCACTCTGTGCTCCGGATCAGAGAAGAACAACGGCACACAGTCTGCATAAAAAGTTGCCAGTACCAGTCCCGGTGTATTGGTGATCATTCCATCTACATCTGTATATGGCCTTGGCTTCGTAATACCATTTCCTCTGTCTTCTTCCGTTACTACACGCACATTGGTGGTATGTGTCTGATCCGATGTTACGATATCCTCCATGGAAAATCCCATCGCACTGGAAAGCCTGCGGTAATTTTCCCTTACTGCTTCTTCGTCATCGCCTCTTGTAAAACTTAAGTTCATGGATTCATAAATTCCTTTGCTGACGCCGCCAAGACGGGTACTGAAACCATGTATCACTCCTGGAAGTGCCTCAAATGCCGGATATGTAAGCCAGATAACTCCCTCTCTCTGATTTACGTTCATCAGCTGTCTGTTCTTATACCATTTAATCTCCATCTTTGTATACCGACCCTTTCATTTGCAAAATCGACGCACATCCGCGCTCTATTCTTCTATACACCCACGAATAGGCCCTAGCGAATAGACCCTAGCATTATGGCCTATATTACTAACTGCATTCAAACGCGTTTTTGATCCACCTGATCTCTTCCCCGTCAATTCCCACTACATCAAAACGGCAGGGAACATCATCCTGAAATCCATGCCTGATAAGATAAAACAGCGCAACTTTGATGATAGTCCGCTGTTTTTGTTTCCCCACTGCTGCAAAAGAACTTCCGCTTCCCTGGTTTTTACGGTATTTCACTTCTATAAATACCAGATATTTTCCATCCCGGGCAATCAGATCGACCTCACCGTTTCTGCAGCGGAAATTCTTTTCCAGGATCCGTAATCCCTGGTTTCTCAGAAATTCCGCTGCCAGTTCCTCATAATAAATACCTTTTGCTCTTCTATTTTCTTTCAGAAAAAAATTTCCTTTCTTTTTTATATGTGGGCATCTTCTGTAATTCTGTTTTATACAAAATGTGTGATAAAAGTTCTTCTGTGTATCTGGCTTGGGCCGTATTTCTTCAGGGCCTCGATATGTGCCGCAGATCCATATCCCTTGTTGGATGCAAAACCATACTCAGGAAGGACCTTGTCATACTCTTCCATCATCCGGTCCCTGGTCACTTTTGCCACAATGCTTGCAGCTGCTATGGACACGCTTTTGGCATCACCCTTGATGATCGGAACCTGGGGAATGTGGATCTCTGGTATGGTGACAGCATCATTAAGAAGAAGTTGCGGCTGTACAGAAAGTTTGCTTACTGCCTGACGCATAGCCTCATAAGTTGCCTGCAGGATATTGATCTCATCAATCCGCTCCGGTCTTGCCATTCCGATCCCGACAGAAACTGCCCCCTCCAGAATCACATCGTAAAGCTCTTCTCTCTTCTTTGCTGTAAGTTTCTTAGAATCGTTAAGCCAGAGAATATCACAGTCCTTCGGTAAAATCACCGCACATGCTACAACAGGGCCTGCAAGAGGGCCTCTTCCTACCTCATCAATTCCGCAGAGATAACCAAGATGTTCATATTTATGTTCATATTCCTTCATGATCTCTGTGCGCTCGCGCTCTTTTTTCAGGACATCAAGCTTTTTGCGGTATTGCTGGATCAGCTTCTGTACTCCGCTTCTTTCATCTGTTTCATAATGCTGAAAAAGGGCGTTATATTCGCCCTCTTTCGCAGACGCAAAACGCGTCTTGATATCTTTCATTGTTTCCATTATGCTTCCTCCAGTCCGTCTGGAAACTCCAGAGTTACTCTGCCAAGTTTTCCGGAACGGAACTCTTCCAGTAAAAGACGGGAGGCTTTTTCAAAATCAAGTTCTTCGCCTTTTTTCAGGCAGCCTCTTGCTTTCGCCACAGCTGTAAGGATATCCAGAGGCTTCTGACTTTCTTCCAGATCATATCGTTCTGAAAGAGATGACGGATAAAACTCCTGCAGATATCCGATCAGTCCAAGTGCAAGCTCCTCAATATTCAGAATATCATCCTTGATGGAACCGATATATGCAAGACGCATACCAACTTCCTGATCCTCAAATTTCGGCCACAGGATACCTGGCGTATCCAAAAGCTCTACGCTCTTATTCAGACGGATCCACTGTTTTCCCTTGGTGACGCCTGGTTTGTTGCCGGTCTTTGCACAGGCTTTTCCTGCAAAAGTATTAATAAATGTGGATTTACCTACATTCGGGATTCCGGCTACCATAGCGCGTACCGGGCGGTTCTTGATCCCGCGTCTTCTGTCGCGTTCTGTTTTCTCCTTGCATGCTTCTGTGATCGCAGCGGAAACTGCTTTCATGGAGCCCTTATTTCTGGAATCAATGCTTACTGCATAAAATCCTTTTTCCTTAAAATATTCCATCCATGCACGGCTCTGTCTCTCATCTGCAAGATCTGCCTTGTTAAGAAGGATCATCCGCGCTTTATTTCTTCCAAGTTCGTCAATGTCCGGATTACGGCTGGAAAGCGGAACCCTTGCATCTACAAGTTCAATGATCAGATCGATCAGCTTGATATCTTCCTGCATCTGGCGTTTCGCTTTGGTCATATGTCCAGGATACCACTGTACGTTCATAATTCACCTCATTTATTTTATAAAACCAATTTTGCTCTTCGGAGAAACTGTGAACCACAGTTTTCCTACGATGTATTTCTTGCTTATATTTCCAATGTCGCTGAAACGGCTGTCTTCACTGTTATTCCGGTTATCTCCCAGGACAAAATATTCTCCGCTCTCCAGTGTGATCGAGCTCTCTGCAAGTCCTGCATTGGTAATGTCCGCATAAGCTCCGTTCTCATCATACACTTTTCCGTTGATGTATACCTGACCATCCTTGATAAGGACTGTCTCTCCCGGAAGTCCGATCACTCTTCGGATGTGGAGTGCCGCATCATCGCTGGCACTTGTTTTAAACACAATCACATCACCGCGCTTCGGAGAACCAAACTTATAAATGGCCCTGTTTACAAAAAATTTCTCCCCTACAGAATAAGTTGGTTCCATGGCACTCTCCTGCAGCGTCACACTCTGAAATCCGGAAATTGCCACTAGCACTGCAAAAACAAAAGTTACAGCTATCTCAAATATCCATCTGACAATCCCTCTTGTTCTGTCATCGCGAAGTTTCTCTCTTGCTTCGGATACAGCTCTGTTCTCCTTCAGACTGTCAATTTTTATTTTCTCTTTTAATCCCATATTCAATCCCCTGTACAGCATGAAAACATCAAAGATGATTTTATGCCTGCTGATGTAAAAAGAGGGACAATAGCAAATGTTATTGTCCCCAACTCTTTACATATGAAATTATTTTACAAGCTCTTTAACCTTAGCTGCTTTACCTACACGGTCTCTCAGGTAGTTCAGTTTAGCACGACGTACTTTACCACGACGGATAACCTCAACTTTAACTACGTGTGGGGAATGAAGCGGCCATGTCTTCTCAACACCAACACCGTTGGAGCTCTTTCTTACTGTGAAAGTCTCTCTTGTGCTTCCGCCCTGTCTCTTAAGTACTGTACCCTCGAAGATCTGAACACGCTCACGTGTTCCCTCTTTGATAAGTGCGTGTACTCTTACTGTGTCTCCTACGCGGAACTGCGGTACTTCAGCTTTCAGCTGAGCGGACTCAATGTTCTTAATAATTTCGTTCATGTCTTTCTCTCCTTAATTATACTGGATGTTCTTAATACCCATGTGGTAACAGAGGACCATCTTTTTTCACAACATAAGTGATTATACACTAGAAAAGTTCTCAATGCAAGAACTTTTTTCCTGGATTTTCGAGGGCTTTTACCAGCAAAGGTGTTACTGTTCACTCCGTGACCAGCAACACGCTTCGCGGAATATTGCCAGTGAACAGTTACCAGCAGAGTACTTCGTGTCCAGTCTCTGTGACAAGTACCATGATCTCCCACTGTGCTGACGGAAGGCCATCTTCTGTACGTACAGTCCAGTCATCGATCTCATCTGTGTAGATCTCATCAGATCCCATATTAACCATCGGCTCAATGGTGAAGATCATTCCCGGAACCATAAGTACGCCGGTATCTTCTTTTGATGTATAGCTTACCCACGGATCTTCGTGGAACTCAAGACCTACTCCGTGTCCGCCGATTTCCCTGACTACTGTGTAGCCATTTTCAACTGCATGTTTGTGCACTGCACTTCCCATATTTCCGATCGGAGTCCATGGCTTTACCTGCTCGAGGC
>CAVBVT010000050.1:0-18845 GCA_963598855.1 Eggerthellaceae bacterium | reverse complement strand
AACATGATTTCTGTGCATCGCGAAGCGTGTTGCTGGTCACGGAGTGAACAGTAACCAAGACAGTGATACCAGGCATAAAAAATTCTTTACACCTCTTATCAAATATCCTAAAATAGTTGTATCTTGAATACCCTGAAAAATTTTCCCGAAAGGCAGGCAGCGATCATGGAAGACAAACAGGTCATGAACCGGCAAACTTCATCAAAAGAACTCCATCTGATATCCTGCGGATGGGAGAAATGTGCTCCCAGTCAGTCTTACGGTCCCGGGGTACGCCGATATTACACCATCCATTTTGTGCTGAAAGGTCAGGGATATTTCTATATAAATAACCGGAAATTTTCCCTGAAAGCCGGTCAGTGTTTCTTTATCCCGCCTGGAGTCAGCACATTTTATAAAGCAGAGCCAGCAGATCCCTGGACTTATATCTGGATCTGTTTTAACGGCGAACAGGCTGACACACTTTCCAGACACTGCCACCTCACCATCGAGGAACCAGTCCAGCAGCTTGCCTCAGTTCTCCCCTACCAGGAAACGATCCTGGAAATGATGACCCGCACCAGGCTCACACCAGCTAACGAGTCCTATATCCAGAGCAGTCTCTACCGGGTCATTGCCATGCTGGAAGAGGAATTTCATGTTTCCTATACAACTGCTGAATCCAACGATAATTTTTATATTACCCAGGCAGTTGATTACATCAAAAAAAGTCCGCTTCAGGATATCACAGTGACAGATGTTGCCGATTATCTCCACATCAGCCGCAGTCACCTTTACGGACTTTTCAAAAAACATCTCGGCACTACCCCGCAGGCTTTTCTGACCTCTGCAAAGATCATCGCTGCCAGAGATTTCCTGACCGTTACAGATCTCCCTATTGCAAATATTGCAGTTTCCTGCGGATATCAGAATCCTTTTGCCTTCTCACGTGCCTTCAAAAAAGAAACTGGCATGACTCCCAGGGAATACCGGGAGAAATATCATCACGCTGAAGATCTTCTGAACTGCTGAACTTATTACCGGCAGCCAGATCTTACAGAAATACGTTACTGTTCGTTCCATGACCAATAACAGAAAGACTGCTGTTACGATCTGCTGCCGGTAATTACTGCATAATGCTGTGCGTTACGGAACAACCACCTTCGCATTATAGTATTCTACAGTCGCATCCATGGTCGGCCCTTCGTCATCATACCAGTCATAAGCAACCGTCTCGCTGTTTTCTCTCCAGATCTCCGGGCAGTCTGTTTCTTCCCAGTCAAGCGGAACAAAATGCTCCTTTTGTTCAGATGCGGTCAGCATGATCTGATGCAGTTCCTCAAATTCTTCCGGATTCAGAGCTCCCGGCATTGCTGATACAAACAGAGGAGTTCCGCTCTTTGCCAGAAGATCAGCCCACTGACAGTTCTTATCCCACGGGATCTTTCCGAAAATTCCTACGCAATCTGCATCAATATGATAAAAAGTATTATGCTGCGGAAGACGAAATGCCAGTGTATTCACACCCATCCGTTTTGTGCGCTCCCAGATACGGCCGCTTGTATCATCACCGGTTCTGTTCAGCTGCATCAGACCTGCACCAAGATGGCCAATAGTATTGCATCCGATGATCACCGCATTGTTGCTGCGGGAAGCGTCATATACTTCCTGATAAAGCATTTTTACTATCTCTGCACTTGTTTTTCCCTGGTCATAAAAATGCCATTTTTCCATTGTATTGTCTCTTAAATTCGCTTCAAATCCCCATTTTCCAAAGAGATCAAAGGTAGAGAAATCGTGTTTGATCAAAGTAAATCCCCAGTCACAGATACGCTCAATATCTTTGCGGATATAGGCAAGTGCATCCGGGTGGGACGGATCCAGGCAGTCATTGTAGGAAATCCTCCACTCATCCGGAATCGCCTCGTCCTCATTGAGAAGCAGACGTACCCAGATTCCAGGGCGGACACCTTTTTCCGTCAGCTTCTGTGCAAGACCTTTCATGTCCGGGAATTTGGCATTTCCTTTTGTCCATGGACCACCGTTGTACTCATCAAGACGGTGATGTTCTTGCCAGCAGTCGTCAATAACCATAAACGGAGGATTTTTCACTCCTTCGGTCAGTTTCAGAATGTAATCCGTATCGCTTAAAATCTCCTCTTCTGAACTGTCGCCGTAAGCATAGTACCAGTTATTGCTTCCATATACAGGGAATTCCGGGAAGATTGGATCTGTGCACATCTTTCTGCAGAATTCCTGCGCTGTCTCAAAAGAACCTGCATCCTTTGATTCCATACATACGATCTGCGCTGCACGAAGTTTTCTTCCTTTTAACTGTACTCCTGCATTTCCGCAGCGTACATCAAGGAACAATGTGATTCCTTTTGTGTCAGCCTGCCAGTAGCACATTGCTGACGGACGTACTTTTACGCCGAAGCAGAGGATCTTCTCAGAAAGCTTTGCCAGAAAATACCATGGAAGATAACGATTTCCACTCATTCCGTGCCACTCCATATCTCCATATGTACGTTCCCAGGCGTCGCCAAAAAACCTCGCAGATTTCGGGATCCTGTAATTCCATCTCAGCTTTACACATTTCACAGCATCTTCAGATGTAACAAATATATCCTCATGTTCACCTGCATCTTCAAACTCTACCATTGTACTGCCAACTGTCACAGCGGACTTGCCTCCCTGGCCTATCAGTCTTTCCTCTTCTGTCTCTACTGTCACATAGTCCGGTGCACCAAGCTTAAAATCTAAATACTTTTCCTGCATTCTCTCTTCCTCCTGATATTCCGATATTCTTACGTCACATGTTATTTTATAAGCTTTATTATATTGATTTTTCTGTTTTTTTCTATGCTTTCAAGTTTCTATAACATTGCAGAATGTTCACTCCTTTTATTTGAGCGGATCTCCTTTATAAGTTCATTATGCTCTAAATGTGAACAATTCGTGAAATTAGCACTCGCCGCTTGACACGGCTAGTGATATATGTTATATTGCATATAGAACAAAGGAAGAGATAAAAAAAGTACCTCCCTTCCAGATGTTCCAGAGAACAAAGCAATCACCGCGGCGGAATAACCTGCTGTGGTAAATATATACCGATAACAGTTGGATCTCTCGATCCACCGAAACGGCGTTTCAATTCGAAAGGAGAAATGACTTATGATGTTCCCGAGTGTATTTGAAAAAAACTTATTTGATGACTGGATGGATGATTTTGGATTCAACGACAACTTCTTCAGCGGCAAGAATCCACTTTATGGCAAACATGCTAAGAATATTATGAAAACCGATGTACGTGAGACAGACCAGGGCTATGAACTGGATGTTGACCTCCCTGGATTTAAGAAGGACGAAGTGCAGGTACAGCTGAAAGATGGATACCTTACCATCTCCGCAGCCAAAGGCCTTGATAAAGACGAACAGGATAAGAAAGGCAACTATATCCGCCGCGAGCGTTACGCAGGAAGCTCCACCAGAAGCTTCTATGTTGGCAATGGCCTGAAGAACGAGGATGTACATGCAAAATTCGAGAATGGTGTTCTGAGACTTTCTCTTCCTAAGAAAGCCGCGGAAGAGATCGAAGCAGATAAATACATCTCCATCGAAGGATAAACGGCAACAATTACTCACTTTTACAGGAGGCGGGGAATCCATAAGGGTTCCCTTCCTCCTCTTTTTATATTCTGTTCTGGCAAATTTCTTATTATTTACTACTTATCATTTACCCCTGTCTCTGTTGGAACCGGAAATTTATCTGCTCCTGATGCAAACAGATTCCCAGCCACTGCTTATTGCTTTTCGCACTTGAAGCAGGTGACTTACTTGTTTTGGTTAAGCAATTCATAATATTGGATATTTTTTAACAAACTCCGCCATATTCCGGAGGATTTTTTGTGTATTTTGCGTTATATTATTCCTTTTTTTTGAAATTAATGATATAATATGCACATTAGAAATAAAACAGTTTCGCAATCCTTCAGGAAATTTTTCCCGAACGATCTCGCCAAACACGATCATGACAGGAGGGTTTTATTATGGATCAGGACAAAATTATAAAAATTTACGCACGCAGTGACAGCCAGATTCAGCTGAAAATAATACCGGGACATTTCGTAACTTCCCAGTCTCATATTACACATTATCTGGATCTCACAACCATGAAATCCAGATGCGCAGAAGCACAGCACATTGCCTCTTCCCTAGCTGCCAATTATGAAGCATCCATACCAGTAGATACCATCGTCTGCATGGACGGACTGGAAGTGGTCGGAGCTTACTTTGCCGAAGAACTGACCAAGGCCGGTGTGCTCTCCATGAACGCCCACCAGACTATCTACGTTATCACGCCGGAATTCAACAGCACCGGACAGATGATCTTCCGCGATAACTATGAGCCGATGATCAATGGCAAGAACATCCTTATCCTCAACGGTTCCATCACCACCGGCTCCACATTAAACCGAGCAATCGAAAGTGTCTTATACTACGGCGGCAAGATCCGCGGTGTGGCAGCTATCTACAGCAGCGTAGACAGTGTAGCCTCTCTCCCTGTACACTCCATCTTCCAGGCCAGGGACATTCCGGACTACCACTCCTACCGCTCCGACAACTGCCCAATGTGCAAAAACCGCCAGAAGATCGACGCTATTGTCAGCAGTTATGGATATTCTATGCTGTAGGCACTTGCATTGTAAATATTAATATTTATCATTCTGTTAAACAGATTTATACAATCTGCTTCACATTAAAGTAAAATATAAAAAAGAGGAAATCCCATATTTCCACAGGAGATTTCCTCTTTTTTTATATTTACCAATTTCTATAGCTGGTATTCTTTATATGTTTTCTCACGGATTTCTTTATCCGTCACAACTTTTTGGATTTCATCACTTCTTCCATCAAGGATCAACCGATTGATCAAAACACTCAAACGTTCCTCCCCCTGCTCTTTTAAAAGTCTTTCTCTCTTCTCAGACTCCAGTTCCAAAACATGACCTCACATCATTTCACTAATTCCTTTCCGGACTTTCTCTTCATTTCTGAAAATATAATCAGATATCTGAGTAATTAGCCCAATCAGATTTTCATACAACTCAGATCTTCCTGTCTCAGTAGCTTCCTTTTCTAATTTACTTCGAATAACTTCATAATCATTTAACAAAGGCTGAAACAATTCTGGATCTTCACTCATCTCATGCGCTCTTTTTTCATATCTCATAACATAAAAAGGAAGCAACATGAGTAGATTTTTCTCAAAAATATTATCTTTCGTATAATTTTCTAGGACAAACTCAGGTCGTCTTGCCCCAACCAAACACCTGTGCTATAATAATCAGAACTACCCAAAAACTTATAAAACGGACAGGATACCCACATTCCGCTTTGTTGCATGATTATGAATGCAGGTACTTTTTGATACACATTCAACTAAAAATCCGAGGTAAACCATAAATGAATAAAAAAGAAATCGCAGAAATCAAGAAACAATTCACTCCCGACCGCTGCTCGATCACACGCATCTGCGGCTGTTATGTAGACGGGGAGAAGAACAAAAAAACAGAACTTAAGGAAGCTTTCCTCTCCTTATCAGAAGAAGAGATGTTCAAATACTTCGACATCTTCCGCAAAACCCTCACCGGCACAGTGGGCAAGAATCTCATTAACATGGAATTCCCCCTGGAACAGGAAGCCGAAGGCGGAACCCAACACTTTCTCATGAAACTCCGTGAGAGCAAACTCACAGATGACACCCTCACAGAAGCCTTCTACGACAAGATCATCGAAAATTACGACTACGGCGAAAACTACTACATCATCCTTATCCACGCAGTCTACGACATCCCAGGCAAATCCTCCGACGGAGCCGAGATGTTCGATGCATCCGATGAGATCTACGACCACATCCTCTGCAGCATCTGCCCTGTAAAACTCTCCAAGGCAGGCCTTCACTACAACGCAGAGACCAACAACATCGAAGACCGTATCCGCGACTGGCTGGTAGAAATGCCGGACTGGGGATTCCTTTTCCCACAGTTCAATGACCGCAGTACAGACATCCACGGCATGCTCTACTACACCAAAAATGCAGAGGAACTCCGCTCCACAATGATGGATGAAGTTTTTGGCTGTACCACACCACTTTCCGCCGGAAATCAGCGTGACTCTTTCAACGCCCTAGTAGAAGAAACCCTGGGTGATGACTGCGCCTATGACACAGTCCTTGAGATCCACGAGAAACTTAACGATCTCATCGAATCCCAGAAAGATGAACCGGAACCAGTTGTTCTCACCAAATCCGAAGTGAAACGCCTTTTTGAAGAGTGCGGCGTAGAAGACGACAAGCTTCAGAACTTTGATGAACAGTACGAACTGGCCGCAGGAGAAAAATCCTCCCTGGTAGCCGCCAACATCACCAACACCAGAAAATTTGAGATCAAAACCCCTGACGTTGTGATCCACGTAGCACCAGACCGTGCAGACCTGGTAGAAACCCGCATCATCGATGGACGTAAATGCCTGGTTATCCCTATGGAAAGCGAAGTAGAACTTAACGGCATCCGCGTAAGCGCACTGAGCCAATCCAGGGATACACCGGCCGAAACACTTCCCGACAGTGACGCTGAAGAAGAAATCCCATTCTGATAAGCACATGAGGAGGACATTATGAACAATAAAAAAATCTTATTCTTTGATGTAGACGGCACACTGCTCACCCCACACCCCTTCAAGGTTCCGGAGAGCACCAGGCTTGCCCTCACAAAAGCCCACGAAAACGGCCATCTTCTTTTCATCAACACAGGCCGTACCAAAGCCATGATGCCGCCAGAAATCGCAGATCTACCATTTGATGGCTATGTATATGGCTGCGGTACACATATCTACATGGACAATAAGCTGCTTTACTTCCGCACAGTCCCCAATCTGCTGTGCAAGGAAACCGTAGACCTTCTCCGCAAATGCAAGATCGAAGCACTGTTTGAATCCAACACTGCGATCCTGTTTGACGGAGCCTCCCCAGCCCAGTCTGAATTCGGGGCAAAAATGCGCAAAGAAATCCCAATGGTGGACATTACCAAGTTTGGCCGCGAAGATGCCTGCACCTACTCCTACGATAAATTCCTGGTACATATGCTGCCAGATTCCAATGTGGAGAAATTCCGCAGCTTCTGCAGCGACCATTATACCTATTTTGACCACGGAGATGGTATCTGGGAAGTCACCCAGAAAGGAAACAGTAAAGCTACTGGTATGGATTTTCTCCTTGACCGCCTTTCTATCCCAAGAGAAAACAGTTACGCATTCGGAGACAGCCCAAACGATCTCCCAATGCTGAAAGCAGCCGGAGTCAGTGTTGCTATGGGAAATTCCTGCGGCGGAATCGAGAAAGACTGTACTTATCAGACAAGTGCTGTAGACAAAGATGGCATTTACAATGCGTTGGAACATCTGAAATTAATTTGATCCATATTTACAAAAAACGGTCAGTGTACGATTTATAGTACACTGACCGTTCTGCATATCACCTTCGTATATACTTTATATTCGATTGCTTATTTCTCAGCTTCCGGTGTTGCAGTCGCATCTGCCTCAGCATCCTCGTCTGCAGACTCATCCTCTGCTACATCTGTGCTGTCTTCCTCTGCGTCCTCAGCTGCTGGAGTCTCAGTTGCTTCTGCCTCCGGTGTCTCTGTCGCATCTGCTGCCGGAGTTTCAGTTGCTTCTGCCTCTGGCGTTGCTGTTGCTTCTGCTTCTGTGGAATCTGCTGCCTCATCCTCTGCTGCCGGTGTCTCAGTTACATCCGGATCAGGTGTCGGGGTCGGAGTCTGGATCGTAAAGCTGTGATTATCTGTAATCTTGATCTTCTTGATCAGCTTAGTCTCTTCCTTGATGTCCGCTTCATCCTTCCAGCCATCTGTTGTATCATTATAGTAATCTTCTTTTTTGGTTTCTGTCAGGGACTCCTTCTTACTCTCACTGGAAGTCTCATCATTCTTGGAATCCAGTCTTACTACATACCAGATGGAATCTGTCTTGATGATCTCAGAATTGAGTTCTCCTTCTTCCAGTTTACGAAGAGCATTGCGCACATCGTCAGGATAAGCATTTCCGTTTGCCGCACTGTCATCTCCCTCTTCGTAAGTCGGGCAGGTACCGGAAGTTGCTGTCATATCCTCTGAGATCTCATCGCCAAGCGAGCTGAAATCTGCCGTAGGATCCTCTTTAACCTTATCAAAGAATTTCTGGATATTCTCTTCATTTGTCTTGATATCGTCATCCGAAAGATCATCTCCGCTGACTGTCACGCTTGCATAGCTAAATGCCATCTGCTGATATTCCTTCTCATCAAGATCAATATCTGCCTCCGCCTCAATAGCATCCTTCATCTTCAGATCATAGGTTTCAAGCTCCAGAAATGTCTTGACTATGTCTTCATCAACAGCAAGCTCTGAGAGTGTCTCCTCACTGTTTGCAGCGATAAAGTTCTTGGCAGCCTCCTCCAGAGCCTTCTGTTCATCCTCTGTGATCTCCACATCATACTCGGAAGCATGTTCCTTCTCAAGACACATCTTCTCCACAGTCTCAACAGAAGTTGTCACTGCATTCTCACCATAAGTCTCATCAGAATCATCTCCCATTTCCGTATCCCAGATAGACATGTCACTGCTTCCACCAAAATACATCGCATACATAGCCTCAGTCTGTGCCTGCTGCATACGTGCCGCAAGGCTCACAACACCAAGTGGGATCTCCTGCTCATTAACAGTCACCGCCGTCTGCGTTCCATCAAGTTTTTTATTTCCGCAGCCAGTCATCATTCCTGCCGCTGTAACACAGACAAGAGCTGTAACTGCTGCTTTTTTTGCTGAATTTTTCATTTTTTCCTCCATCTATCCCGTCCATGAAAATCTGTGTCCGGCATTTATTCCATAATATCTGATTATAAACGTTTTCGTCTTTAAGAGCAAGGAATTTCACGAACTAACAGAGATTTCACAAATTATCCACAGCTCTTTCACTCAAAATCTCCTATTCTCCACAGACCTCTTGATTTCTCCCGTGGATAAGTCAGGCAAATATTCACAATCCGTACAAAATATGAATTCCATTTACTCCAGCGGCTCTGCCAGTTTCGCAAGCTCTCCTGCGAATTTCATCAGTTCTTCGATCAGCCGTCCCTGTGGAGTCAGGATAAATTTGGGCTCCTGGTCCGCCTTGAACTGCAGCCCTCTTCTGTACTGTGCCATGATCGCCGGGATTCCCACAGGATCAAGCTTCGCTTTCTCATAAAGCGTGATCCGAACATCTTTTCCAAGCTGCTTGATCTCTGTCACATAACCCTGGTGTGCAAGAGCTTTCAGGCGTGCAATGGCAAGAAGATTCAGAACTGCTTTTCCAGGCTCGCCAAAACGGTCGATCAGCTCTTCCAGCATATCGTCGTATTCCTGCTGGCTTTCGATACCTGCAATACGTTTATAGATATCCAGTTTCTGGAACTCATTGCTGATATAGGAATCCGGGATAAAAGCATCAATATTCAGATCAATGGTCGTCTCAAAATCATCCATGGTCTGGATTCCTTTGGCCTCCTTGACAGCCTCACTGAGCATCTTGCAGTAAAGATCATATCCCACTGCATTCATGTGTCCGTGCTGCTGTGCCCCAAGAAGATTTCCCGCACCGCGCAGCTCCAGATCCTTCATTGCGATCTTAAATCCACTTCCAAGATCCGAGTACTCCCTCATGGCACTGAGACGCTTCTCTGCAGTTTCCTGGAGCATCTTGTTCTTCGTATACATCAGGAACGCATACGCAGTACGATTGGAGCGTCCCACACGGCCGCGCAGCTGATAAAGCTGGGAAAGACCATATCTGTCCGAATCATGGATGATCATGGTATTCACATTGGAAATGTCCAGCCCGGTCTCAATGATCGTTGTAGAAACCAGCACATCCACATCACCGTTGATAAAATCATACATTACCTGCTCCAGCTCCCGCTGGCTCATCTGGCCATGGGCAAAATCAACTCTTGCTTCTGGAACAAGTTTGGATATCCGAAGAGCTACCTCGGCAATATCATTGACACGATTGTATACATAGTAGACCTGGCCGCCCCGGCGAAGCTCTCTGCGGATCGCCTCCCGGACAGTCTCCTCATCATACTCCATAACATAAGTCTGAATGGGCACACGGTCCATAGGCGGCTCTTCCAGAACACTCATATCGCGGATACCGATCAGACTCATGTGAAGCGTACGCGGGATCGGAGTGGCAGTCAGAGTCAGCACATCCACGTCTTTTTTCATCTGCTTGATCTTCTCTTTATGAGTCACGCCGAAACGCTGCTCCTCATCAATGATCAGAAGTCCCAAATTCTTGAATTCCACATCTTTGGAAAGAACTCTGTGAGTGCCGATCACAATATCAACCTGGCCTTTTCTGATTCCCTCGATGCTCTTCTTCTGCTGGGCAGAAGTACGGAAACGGCAGAGAAGATCCACTTTCACAGGAAACTCCTTCATACGCTGTACAAAAGTATTATAATGCTGCTGGGCAAGAATCGTGGTCGGTACAAGATAAACAACCTGTCTGCTCTCCTGCACTGCTTTAAAAGCTGCTCTCAGGGCAACCTCTGTTTTGCCGTAGCCAACATCACCGCACACAAGACGGTCCATGATCTTGGTACTTTCCATATCCCGCTTGGTGTCCTCGATGGCTGCCAGCTGGTCTTCTGTCTCCTCGTAAGGAAACATCTCCTCAAATTCTCTCTGCCATACAGTATCCGGCCCGCAGACATAACCTTCTTTTTCCTGGCGGACAGCGTAAAGCTCCACCAGCTCTTTTGCGATATTTTTGACAGCACCTTTGACACGGCTCTTGGTCTTGTTCCACTCCTGGCCGCCAAGTTTGTTCAGCTTCGGTGTCTTTGCGTTTTCAGAAGAACCGGAGTATTTCTGCAGAGCATCCAGCTGAGTTGCCAGAATATAAAGATTGCTTCCGCCGCGGTATTCGATCTTGATATAATCCTTAACAACACGGTCAACCTCTACTTTTTCGATACCACGGTAAATTCCGAGACCATGTTTCTCATGGACAACAAGATCACCAATAGAAAGCTCCGCAAAATCCTGGATACGGTTTCCGCTGTACTTTTTCTTTTTTTTGCGCTTCTTCTGCTCTTTGCCAAAAATATCCGTCTCTGTCATTACCGCAAATTTGATCAGCGGATACTGAAAACCACGTCTTGCATGGCCATAAACAACCATGATCTCGCCGGGATTGATGATACGGCTGTAATCCTGGCTGCAAAAAGCATTCAGCCCTTCCTCTGAGAGATCTTTTGCCAGACGCTCAGCCCTCGTCCTGGAACCGGAAAGCAGCGCGATCCGGTAACCCTGGCTTTTATACTGAAGAAGATCTTTTACCAGAAGTTCAAAGCTGCTGTTATAGGAATCTACAGATTTCACGGTAAGATCAAATTCATCGGTAAATTTCCAGCCGGACCGCCTTGGAGAAAGAGAAGATACTGCAACACAGTTCCGTTTATTCAGTTTTTTCTGAACTTCCTGAAAGCCGCAGAGCCACTGCTCCGGAAGATTGGCCTCACCTTTTTCTTCCCTGTGCATACGGCTCTGACGGTACTCTTCCTCCACCCCTTCACCATTTTCTGACAGATGATTTGGCTCATCCAGAAACAGGAGCGTTTTTTCCTCCGGAAAATAATCCAGAAAAGATACCATATCCTTGCCGTCGTTTTTCTCCACAGCCGGATAAATGGTGATCTCATCTACATTTTCCAGGGATCTCTGGCTCTCCGCATCAAAACTTCGGATGGAATCGATCTCATCATCCCACAGTTCAATACGCCACGGATTCTCTTCTGTCAGCGGATAGATATCAATGATCCCGCCGCGGACTGAAAACTGTCCCGGAAGTTCCACCTGACCAACACGTTCATAGCCAAGCTCCACCAGATCTGTTTTCAGTTTTTCCAGATCGATCACGCTGTCGCTCTTGAAATGAAGAAGATTGCTTCGTATCTTCTCAAGGGGCATCAGAAAATCCATACATCCGTCAATACTTGTGACAACTGTAATCTCTTCCTGCTCCAGAAGTGCGCGGATCACGCGCATACGCTGGCGGATCAGCAGATTTCCGTGAATATCCGCCTGGAAAAACAAAAGATCTTTTGCCGGATAAAAATATACATTTTTGTCATAAAAACGATAATCCTCATAGATCTCTTTCGCACTGCGTTCATCATCTGCAAGGATCAGATGACATGGAAAAAGCCCGGAAAGTCCATACATCAGATGGACTTTCTGGGACTCCATACATCCTGAAATATTGAGGATTCCGCGGTTTGCGCTACAACGCTTTTTTATTTCTTCAAACTCTGCAAGACCCTGCAGAGGCTGCAAAAATGCTTCCATACAAACCTCAATTCTTAGGCTTTTTTCTGTTATACTTATTCATCGCCGCATCCACGCCCTCGGACAGGATCAGTTCCACGGCTTCTGCCGCATCACGGATTCCCTCATCCACAAGCTTACGGTCACTGTCCGAAAAATGACCCAACACAAAATCTGCCAGATCCCAGTCTTTCGGCTTTGCACCGACACCTACACGGATACGGATAAATTTCTCAGTTCCAAGACGGCGGATAATATCTTTGATCCCGTTATGTCCGCCTGCGCTTCCTTTCTTACGGATGCGAAGCTGTCCCGGTTCCAGATCAATATCGTCGTAAATAACGATCAGTTCTGTCTCCGGATCGATCTTGAAATAACTGGACATTTCCTGGATCGGACCGCCGCTTAAATTCATATAGGAAAGCGGCTTCATCAGGATCGCTTTTTCGCCGCCGATGATGCTTTTTCCATACATGGCATTAAATTTTACGCCGCCCTGCGGAATATTATGCTCCTCAACAAGACAGTCGATGGTATCAAATCCCATGTTATGACGGGTAGCTTCATACTGCTTTCCCGGATTTCCCAAACCTGCAATTAAATACATAAAATCTCCTCAGATGTAACTTACTTGTTTCAACTCTCAGCCTTCATTTCTGCACGAAAACTTATGAATGGTCTGACTGCATCAGTTGAAATATACCATCTCATCAGCAAGCGGCTCGCATACTTCTACATACTCTGCATAAAGCACGATGCCTTCTCCCTGATATTCCATTCTCTTTTCAAAGGCAACCTTCGCAGTTACTTCCACCCACTGTCCTTCTGTGATCTTCGGGGCAAAAGCACTCTTGCAGATATAGCCGAGGAATGTGGTATCGTCTGCACAGCATGTCATGGCTGTTCTTCCCGGGACAAAGAATTTACTTCCCATTCCGCGCGGTTTCAGGGCACGTGCCTTAAAATGAACCGTTTTTCCCACATAGCGGTCCGGGTGATCCATGGAATCCACAAACCAGATACCGTAATCTTCCGGAAGAATGTCGATCACCGGTGCATCAATATCAAACGGCATCTCGTCCTCAAAAAGATCTCCAAGCTCGCCTTCTTCATCCTCAAAGATGATCTCTGCACGCTGGTTTACGACCTTGATGCTTCTTCTGTAAGACGGAAGCGGATCGTCCTCCTCACAGCGGTTAAAGATAACCATATCTGCGTTTCGTACCATGTCCATAAAAAGTGACTTCATATTCGCCATATAAACCTGGAATGTGCTGGCATCTACACAGGTAATGTGCTGCTCTACAGCCCAGCCTTCCGGCTTCTCCATCTCCTCAAACTTGCTTACCAGCCACATGCCATTGTACTCAATGATCACACGCTCCGGCTGATGCAGGATCTCCATTGCCGCAAGTCTCTCCGGTGTAAGCTCTTCCTCGCTCTCAATGATCTCCACATCGGTGTTGTGCTGTTTCAGTGCCTCTACATCGTATTCCTCTTCTCCCTCTTCGCAGAGAATAAGAAGTGTTTTTCCATCGATCTGGAAATAATCCTGCTGCAGGGTAAAGTTCAGGAAAGAAGTCTTGCCGCTTTCCAGAAAACCTGTGATCAGATAAATGGGGACTCTGGTCTCTTCCATAAATTTATCCTGTCAGGTACTGTCCCATTTAACGGACAGTACCTGTTTCCTTTCTGTAATATAATACTGAAAAAATATCTCCCGTTTTTTTCAGCTTTTCAGTAAATGTCTCGTAACCGCCGATTTTTTATGCAATTCCGAAAAGCTCTTCCAGTGCATGCTCATCCAGTTTGGAACCAATCACGCACAGACGGCCTGTGTACTCTGGTGCACCCTCACGGATCTCTGTTTCTTCCGGAACCATATCAAAGTAGATCCATGTTCCATCCTCTGCTGGAAGCATTCCTTTTGCACGGAGGATGATACCATATTCGTCAGACTCGGAAAGTGCCTCAAGGATCTTCTCAAGTCCTTCGCGTGTATATTTCTTAATTGTCTCACGGCCCCAGCTTGTGAATACCTCGTCTGCATGATGATGGTGGTGGTCATGGTCGTGATCGTGGCCACATCCGCACTCGCCGTCATGATCGTGGTGATGATGCTCATGCTCCTCGTGGTCGTGGTCGTGACCGCAGCACTCTTCGTCATGATCGTGGTGGTGATGATGCTCATGCTCTTCATGATCATGGCCACAGCCGCATTCCTCATCATGGTCATGGTGATGATGCTCATGTTCCTCGTGGTCATGGTCGTGTCCACATCCGCACTCATCATCATGATGGTGATGATGATGTTCGTGCTCCTCCTCAAGCATCTCCTGCTCCAGGGATACCGGGTGTTCCATAACTTCTACCAGTTTTTTACCGTCAAGGTTCTCAATCGGAGTTGTGATGATAGCGGCATCTTTATTCAGGCTGCGAAGAAGCTCCAGGGACTCCTGAACTTTCTTTTCTGTTGCAATGTCAGTACGGCTCATGATGATAGCACCTGCATACTGGATCTGGTTATCAAAGAACTCACCGAAGTTCTTCATGTACATCTTGCATTTCTTGGCATCAACAACAGTTGTGTAGCTGTTCAGTTTGATGTCAACTTCATCCTGAACACCCTGTACAGCCTTGATAACGTCAGAAAGTTTACCAACACCTGATGGCTCGATGAGGATTCTGTCCGGGTTGTATTTGGTAACGACTTCTTTCAGGGAAGTTCCGAAATCGCCAACAAGAGAGCAGCAGATACATCCGGAGTTCATCTCACGGATCTGGATTCCAGCCTCTTTCAGGAAACCTCCGTCAATACCGATCTCACCAAACTCGTTCTCGATCAGTACGACCTGCTCACCGTTAAATCCGTCTTTCAGAAGTTTTTTGATCAGAGTTGTTTTTCCGGCGCCAAGGAAACCGGAGATAATATCAATTTTTACCATTTTGTATACACTCCTTTTAACGTAGTTTGACCAGGAAGCGTTTATACCCCCTGGTTGTATCCTGTTATGATCATGACGGCAGAGAAAATTATCTTTTTCTGCCTCTGCTGTCATTATATCCATTTTGTAAAACAGACATTCCTCTTCTCTGTAACCTTCGCTCACAAAAAACACCTCGTGAGATATTATCTGTGAACAATAGCCTGTTTTACACTAAGATTAACACAGGGATGTGAAAAGCTCACACCCCTGGAAGTCAAGCGAACATTCGCGATCCGCATTCATCTATCAGCCATTGATCATGAAATTCATCAGCTTGTCAATGTCCTCTTTCTCTGCTGCAACGATCTCAAGTTCCGGGATCTCTCCGCCGGAGAAGATGTTTGCAAGAGATACATACTGGGAAAGTTTGGACTTCAGATTCAGTCTGTCTCCCTCTCCTGTTACAAGCTCTACTCTGCCCTTGCAGCTGTCAATTACCTGAAAAAATTTATCGATATCTGTAATATGTGTTACTTTCATTTAAAATTCTCCTTTCCTGATTGTCAAACTCCCGCTTCTTATTTCGAAGAGTCTGATATTCCAATCCACAGTAAAACCGGATTTCGTATTCTTAATCCGTTCTGCTAAATTATACCCCAGTGTTTTTAAAAAAGCAATCCCCGCCAGCAAAAAACACTTCACAGATATTCCAAGAGAATCCCTGTATATTTCGTCACATTTCTTCTATTTGAACAATGCAGTCTTTTCTGCCTTTGTACCATTTCATAAGATAAACTTTAAACCCAATGGAATCTCTGGCAATGGTAAATGGTTCCTCCCTGAGCACTTCCGATTTTATGCCCTGTGTTTCCAGTTCTGTCTGTCTTACCCTGGCTTTCTCTGTGAGAACTGCCAGACGCTCATCCGCCTTTTTCCCAAAAGAGCGGCTGCCATATCCGGCTGTCGCCTCGCTTAACTTTTCAGCCAGGATTTCCGTTACACGGATATGCTTTGTCTGATGAAGCATTACAGCAAGTTTCCGAGCCACGTGCTTGAACGGAAATTTCCGGTAGATTCCAAGCCACCGGCAAAAAGCTCTGTCTCCTGCCTGTCCCGCAATTTCTTCCATCACCTCAAATGCACTTTCTGATGGGATCCACGGATTTTCCCTTGGTACGATATATTTCTCAGGAACAGCCGGATAACAGCAGTAATTCAGCGGCGGAAATTTCACCAGCGCAGACAGTTTTTCTTCCAGGGCATTGCAGCTGTCTCCGCCAATATAATCATATTTATCCCGAAGGATCGCCAGTCTGTATTCCAGCTGCCGTAAATATTCATAACCTTCCACCCAGAAATGTCCGATCTGGCTGTAATCGTAGAGATGTTTTTCCAAGATAAGGGTTTCAAAAAACAGGGTAACTACGGTATCGTCCTGATGTACCACCAGAATATATTCCTTCCCCTGCCGGCTTAAATCTGCCAGGATCTCGCCCTCATAATCCGGCTTGTATACACCAGTCATGCGGGCATTTCCGAAAACTAGAAAACACTCTACTGCATCGTTCATAAGATACACAAGACGTATCTCTCCGTCCCGTACATAAGAAACCGTCCCACATTCTTTATCGCAGAACTCTTCTGCAGTCTCTTCCGAAAAAATACTCTCTGAATCTGCCTCCATATCCTGAGAATCTTTTTCATTTGCCGCAACCAGCTCAAACTGATCCTCACCAAGCAGCTCTGCCAGCTTCTGAAAAACGTCTGGAAGATCTTCAAAAGCCTTCTCGGAAACATATCTCTCCGGTGCTGTTTTTCCCGCAGTATTATTTCCAGTATCCATCAATTACCTCTTTGTTCAGCTTTTCTCCGATGACGATCATGATCTCCTGGCCAAGTTTTGTTGGCTGGATGCAGATCTCATGGCGGGTGGCATTCAGTTCCAGCCACTGGCCATCCTCTTTCTTAAGAAAACCTTTTACACGAAAAACATTTCCGCAGGATGGATCGTTCAGGATCTTCTCTGCTGTCTGGCGAAGTTTCACTTCGCTCTTATGCACATTCATAAAAAACAGGGAATCAAATCCGCCGCCTTCTGCATAGGATTCTTTCACATAGTCTTCTGCCACATACCCGCAGTTCATAATTTTTTCCAGATCTGCATCAGTAAGATCTTCCCAGTTTCCAGTAAGGATTTCACTGTCCAGACGGCGCTTACACTGGATCTGGCCCAGTGCACGGTTCAGATGTTCTTTTGTGCTGTGGATCTCTTCCTCTGTGGCATCCTGGCTTCTGCTCAGAAGAACGCAGCCTGCATCTGCTACCTCGGAAGCCAGAAGATAATCAGCTTCCGCAGAAAGATCCTCCGCAAGTTTCGCATCCACAATAGCGATCACGTTTCCGATCTCATACCATTTGTCCAGCGGTTCTTCATGCAGTGCATCAAAAAACTCATCCACATCAAAAATTCCGGATGGTTCCACAATGACACGGTCATAACCGCACATTCCCATTGCGATCAGCTTCGTCTTGAAGCGTCTTCTGTGACAGTCCGCATCACAGCCGCCGGAAACCATTTCCAGCTCACAGTTATCGCCCATCAGATCCTGGAGCAGCATCATATCCACATTCACTGCCCCGAAATCGTTTTCCAGGATACCGATGTTCATGCCTTTTTTCAGAAGATAAGAGGCGTATTTTTTTATAAATGTTGTTTTCCCGGATCCGAGAAATCCTGTTATCAGATCGATTTTTATCATACTTCTTCCTTTACTTTATCAATTTTCCGGAACACGCAGCAAAACGTAATCCAAATATCCGCCTTACTCAATCTCCGGACATATTTCAATAATCTTCCTGCCTGGCAAAATCCAGACTGCTATCAGTATATAATCTTTTTTCCGCAAAGAAAAGAGGCGGCCCTGAAAAATCTTCTCAGAACTGCCTCTTTCCGGCTATTTTACCCTTTTATGCTTATGTATGAAGATTACTTTGTAAACAGATCTACCAGATCCTGTGCATCGTCATAGCCCTGATTCTTCAGTTCCTGGACGAACCACTCGTCTACGCCATCTACTGCTTCCTTGAAGGAATCAATATCCATATCTTCCTTCTCTGTGAAGGTTATACCATTCTTCTCAGCCCAGCGTGTTTTGATCTCGTCATCGCTGGAACGGTTGATATAACGTTCATACTCCACAGCCTTCTGTCCGGCCTCATCAACAACCGCCTGCTGCTCTGCTGTCAGTCCGTCATAAACTTCCTGGTTGATGCAGAAGAACAGACAGTCATAGATGGCATCCCACATGGAGCAGTATGGCTGTACTTCCTGTACGCTGGCTGCATCGATTGCAGGTAACGGGTTCTCCTCGCCCTCTACCGTGTTCTGCTGAAGGGCGGTGTATGTCTCGGACCAGTTCATGTTTGTGGCATCTGCGCCCCATCTCTTGTAGCATTCCATAAGAAGGTTGGAACCAGCTACACGAACCTTCAGGTTCTTCATATCGTCTAC
>CAVBVT010000049.1:0-19006 GCA_963598855.1 Eggerthellaceae bacterium | reverse complement strand
AAACACCGCCGCAAAGAACAGCCTGCTCACCGAAGAGGTCTGTCTCTGTCTCTGTACGGAATGTTGTCTCAAGAACACCAGCTCTTGCACCGCCGATTCCAAGTGCATATGCAAGTGCGATATCCTGTGCTTTGCCTGTAGCATCCTGCTCTACGGCGATCAGACACGGAACACCTTTACCAGCCTGATACTCGCTTCTTACTGTGTGTCCAGGTCCTTTAGGAGCGATCATTGTAACATCAACATATGCTGGTGGTTTGATGCATCCGAAGTGGATGTTGAAACCATGAGCGAACATAAGCATGTTGCCTTCCTCAAGGTTCGGCTCGATGTCTTTCTTGTAAAGTGCAGCCTGTTTCTCATCGTTGATCAGGATCATGATGATATCTGCTTTCTTAGCTGCCTCTGCAGATGTATATACCTCGAAGCCCTGCTCCTCAGCTTTTTTCCAGGATTTACTTCCCTCATAAAGACCGATGATTACGTTGCATCCGGACTCTTTAAGGTTCAGTGCGTGTGCATGTCCCTGGCTTCCGTATCCGATAATCGCAATTGTCTTACCATCCAATAATCCAAGATTACAGTCTTCCTGGTAAAAAATCTTATTTGCCATTTTGCTTTCCTCCTCTGATGTTCATCACATCTTCTTAATAAAAATTATTTATCGTTAAGAGAGTATCGCCTCTCCTAGCAAACATATGTATCTTACAGGAAACGTACATCCTCGCTTCCGCGGGACAGTCCCGTGATTCCTGTTCTGGCAAGCTCAAGTATCTCATAGTCAGCCATCAATTCAATAAAAGCTTTCAGCTTGTTCTGGCTTCCTGTCATCTCCATGATCAGAGAATCCTTACTTACATCCACTACCTTAGCACGGAAAATATCAGCAATGGAAAGTACTCCCTGTCTCTGCTCCGGCTTCACGACAACCTTCACCAGCATTAATTCTCTGGCAACACTGTCATCCGGCTCCAGAACCTTGACATCTCTCACATCCTCCTGCTTGGCAAGCTGTTTCGTAACCTGCTGGATCATCTGATCATCCGCCTCGCATACAACCGTCATGCGGGAATATCTCTGATCTGCAGTCACACCTGCTGTAATACTGTCAATATTATATCCACGGCGGCTGAAAAGACCAGCCACACGGCTAAGGACTCCGGAGGTATTATCCACAAGAATGGATAGTGTTCTCTTTTCCATAATACACCTGCTTTCAATACGTTATGTAAAGAAACCTGACTTCGTCAAGTAACGCTTTAATCTAATAAACATTTGCTTTCTTACCATTATAGCAACTTCGAAAATTTTGTCAATCAAAATTTCTCGTAAAACACCTTCAAATTAATAAGAAGCATTTTTTACATCAGATCAGATATTTTTTACGCAGTTCTTCTGTTGCTTTCGCAGTCAGATAAAGCTTCTTCCGAAGGAATCTCTCTACCCCTCCGTATTCATTCTCAATGAGATCAAATATAGTATTAATGTAGGATTCTTTTACCTGATAAAAAGCATTAAGATTCGCAAACTTCCGGCCGTTCTCAGGACGATAAGCCCGGTAAAGCCTGCGCATGTATTTCAGTTCTTCCTCCAGACATGGATTGGAACGCATAAAATCTCTCCGTATCGTCTCTTTCGGCACGCCCAGGGCAAAAAGCAGCAGTGCGGTTCCGACACCAGCTCTGTCTTCCCCTGTTCCGCTGTGAAAGATCACAGCTCCGTTTTTCACATGGAGAAGTACATCAAGAAAACGTGCATACTGTTTCAGAGAATACTCATCATTCAGAAAACTGCGGTATCTGTTTATCATATATTTATCAGTATCCCCATAGCAGGACATCACCTGTTCAAAAAAACTTCTCCCGCCGCTCTCCTCATCCAGGATCGGGATATGGTAATATTCCACACCAGCCATGATATCATCCGGTTTTTTCTTTACTTCAGCTGCCGAACGGAAATCGATCACTGTTTTTACGTTGTATTCCTCTGAGAGGATCCGGGTATCTGTACTAGAAGCATGATAGATCTCACCGCTGCGCAGAAGCTTCCTCGGAAGGATATGCGAACCATTCTCTGTCATCAGTGCTCCCAGATCCCTGGTATTGGGAAGATTCTCCAATGGAAGCCTGCTGCCCTTCGGAAATCCAACTGCCATATCCGGATTCAGCACTTTAAGAAGCCGGAGACAATCCTGGACCTCCTGTTCCGTCATATCGAATTTATAACGTTTCTGACGTTTTGTTATGATTACCAGATAGTTGATGATCAGCTGTTTCTCTCCGGTTTTATCCGCACCTTCCCGGCGCATATACGCCCAGACAATATCCCTGCATGGAAGGCTGTTCAGCATCATGTGCCTGTTAAACACAAAAAATCCATCTTCGATCCGTATCTTTCCGTATTTCATTTTCTTTCCTTTCTCCTTCTCAACCCCTGCGTCTCTTTCGGGATACACTTTATCATACCAGAAATTTCCCGTTCCGTATACCTTGTTTGACAATTTTCGTGGATTCGATATAATAAGTGGAGATATTTTACCCATGGGAGGGTTTCTTTATGGAAAATCTTGTTTTTTGTCTGAATGTCACTGTCCCTATATTTCTTACGCTGCTTCTCGGATATTTTTTCCGGAGGATCGGACTTTTTGACGACGCCTTTGTCAGCCGTATGAATAAATTTGTGTTCGTTATTCCTCTGCCAGTACTCCTGTTCCAGGATATTGCCAAGATCGATATTTACGAAGCCTGGGACTTTAAAATGGTGATCTTCTGTTTCGCAGTTACTTCTTTAAGCATTATCATATCTGTGATCCTGTCCCGTTTCCTCCGGCCTTCAGATATCCGGGGCGAGTTCATCCAGGCATCCTACCGGAGCAGTGCTGCGATCCTTGGCATTGCCATTATCCAGAACCTTTACGGAAATGCCGGCATGGCTCCTCTGATGATCATTGCAAGTGTGCCTCTTTACAATGTTATGGCTGTTGTAGTGCTTTCTCTGTTTAAACCAGACCAGGAAAAGCTGAGTCCCGCTGTTTTAAAGCGTACTTTAAAAGGCATCATCACCAACCCTATTATTCTTGGAATCGCAGCCGGTACATTGTGGTCTCTGCTCCGTCTCCCATTTCCGAAGATCCTGGATTCCACAGTCGGAAACCTTGCAAAAACAGCCACACCTCTTGGGCTGATGGCTATGGGCGGCTCTCTCCAGTTTGGAAAAGCATTCTCCAGGCTGAAAGCTTCTGTTGCCTGCACTTTTATGAAGCTTGTTGGCTACGAAGTGCTTTTTCTCCCGCTTGCCATCCGCTGCGGCTTCACACAGGATAAATTGGTTTCCATTATCATCATGCTTGGCTCTGCCAGCACAGTAACCTGTTTTGTTATGGCAAAAAACATGGGGCATGAAGGTTCTTTCTCCTCGGGAGTCGTCCTTCTTACTACGGTTTTCAGTGCGTTTACGTTGACTTTGTGGCTGTTTATCTGTAAGAGCCTTGGGCTTATCTGAATTCAGCGTATCTGCAGGATATAAACACTGCCTTTCTACGTGTCACAGCTCCAAAATAACTGCTATATTTTAAAAAGATATAGTCCGTCTCATACAGAAAATGCTGTAAGACCTGTCTGCTCCCAAACAGTTCCTACAGCATTTTTTATTCCTGCATTGTAAAGCGGACATTCGCAATCCGCTTCGCTACTTGCTCATGAACGCAGTCGCTTCGCGACCTGTCAGTGGGAGCTTTCAACTCCCACTGACATAAGCATCCCCCTTACCCGCCGCTTAGTGCTCCATGCACTTGAAGCGGGGGAATGCTTATCTGCGTTCAAGTATTCAACCTATATCAGATTCAGGTACCGAAGTCCGTCCCGGATTCCATAATGGAACATATCAGACGTAACATGATCTGCCAGCTCCTTGATCTTCGGTGAAGCATTTCCCATGGCAACCTTGGTGGCTGCATATTCAAACATAGCCAGGTCATTGTTGCTGTCTCCGAATACCACAGTATCTTCCCACGGAATATCGAACAAACGGATCACCGCAGCGATTCCCACAGCTTTGTTAAATCCCTTTGGAACAAGCTCGATGGTATTTCCAACAAAAGAACTGCTGCCTTCATGGCGGATGATATCATAATACTCTCCCAGAACGGAAAGAGCTGCTTCCGCATCACATCCTGCCATCATTTTTGCACTGATCTTATTGATCTTCATGCAGTCTTCATTTCCCCGGATCGGTCTCCACTTATCTCCCAGAGCTTCTGTGATCAGGCTTGCATACCAGTTCACTTCATCTGTATACTCGTCCTTATCATAATACATATAGTCTGCGCCCTCCATCACAGGGATCAGACCATATTTTCTTAATACTTCCACGGAAAGTTTCGCAACTTCCGGTGTCATCTCTTTGTTAAAAAGCCTCTTCCCGTCTTTCTCAATGGTAGATCCGCAGGCAGTGATCATCCCTGTAAAAGGGATCTGCTCCAGATACCAGGGAACAAAGGCACGGCTTCTTCCTGTACAGAGCCAGGCTTCGTGGCCGTTATTTATCAATGCACGGACTGCCTCAATCGCACTGTCCGGAGTGCCTTTTTTCATATCGCAGATCGTTCCGTCTGCGTCAAAAAATACTGCTTTTCTGCTCATCTTTTCTGTCCTCCGCCTGTTATCTGTAGAATACTTTTGCCGCACGTACCAGACTTTCCGTATCTTTTACACCGGCAGTCTCATAAGCTGAGTGCATAGCCAGCTGCGGAAGCCCGATATCTACCGTATTCATGGCAGCCTGTGTGTTGGAGATATTTCCAAGTGTGGAGCCCCCTGCAATATCCGAACGGTTTACAAATGTCTGGTACGGAACCTCCGCTTCCCTGCAAAGCTCCTTGAAGATCGCTGCTGAAATCCCGTCTGTACAGTATTTCTGGTTTGCATTATATTTGATGACGATTCCGCCGTTCATTGTCGGACGGTTTACCGGATCTGTTTTATCCGTATAATTTGGATGAAGTGCATGCGCATTATCTGCAGAGATCATAAAACTCTCTGCAAGTGCCATAAGGTAGCTCTCATGATCTCCGCCAAGTGCCAGATTAATCCGATACAGCACATCCTTAAGAAATGCAGATGCTGCCCCCTGTTTGGTGGTGCTTCCTACTTCCTCATTATCAAGAACGCAGTGGACTGCAATGTTCTTCTTTTTATCTGCCTGCAAAAATCCCTCCAGGGATGCAAAAGCACACTGCTGATCATCCAGTCTCGGGCTTGATACAAACTCATTTCTGGCTCCCCAGACAGTTCCGGGCATACGGTTGTACAGAAACAGATCATGACCCAGGATATCCTCCGGACGAACCTCTGCTTCTGCCGCTATCATATCCAGGAATTTTCCTTTTTCACCACTTCCGCTGTACAAAGGAAGCATATCTTTCTGCACATTGTAATGATATCCGCCATTGATATCCCGGTTCATATGAATGGCAAGACTTGGGATCATTACAAGATTTCTGTCAATATTGATAAGCTTCTCCAGGATCTTGCCGTTTTTGCGCACGATCATACGGCCTGCCACAGAAAGAGGACGGTCGAACCAGGTAGAAAGGATCATTCCGCCGTACCGTTCCACATTCAGCTTCACATAGGCTCCGCCTACGGACATCTCCGGATTCTCCTTGATCTTAAAAGATGGGGAATCGCT
The DNA here is from genome assembly GCA_963598855.1 of Eggerthellaceae bacterium. GTDB lineage: Bacteria > Bacillota > Clostridia > Lachnospirales > Lachnospiraceae > Blautia_A. The sequence continues at coordinate 13,318 of CAVBVT010000049.1, read as the reverse complement.
GTGACTTGCAATAATATGGTATCTTCTGGAATCATTCATTGGAATGGAAAATCCGATGATTGCGGAATGATTGCGCATGACAAAATATTTCCCACCTTTTTCCAATTCCCAGTGTTCTTCCTCTTTCAGCTCTGTAAAGCCCTCTTCCAGAAAACGTTTTCGTACTGTTTCTGCCGCCTGAAAGGCGGTTGGACTGCTGCTGATAAATTCCAAAAGTTTCTCTGTTGTCTCTTCGTACATTTCTGTTATCTCCTCTGACCGGCCGGAAATCAGGCCGTTTTACGTTACTCTCACAAAAATGTGCAGTAACTTTTTGCTACTGCACATTATACGGCAAAATATTTTCCGTAGCAATACTTTTACCCGATCATCTGAAAGATCCAGGATACAGCCGGAAGTGTTATGATAGAACATACTGTAGTAACTAGGATCCCACCCATTGCATAATCTCCGTCAGAACCGGAAGCATTGGCCATCATTACCACAGAAGACATTACCGGCATGGCAGAAGCCAGTGCCATTGTCATATGGATATCTGAAGGAATCGGAAAATATCCCAGCAAACCATAGAAAAGTATGGGAAATATCACCATCTTTATCAAAGCGATTCCATAATAATCTGGTACTTTGATAAATTTCAGCACATCAATGCAGGCAAAAATTCCTCCCAGATAGATCATGGCAAGGGGCGTTGCGGCAGCTCCCATTTTCTGCAGTGCAGTATCTAGGATCAATGGCAGACGGATCCCGGTCAGCACACAGAACATGGCAAGGATAATTGCCACTGTGACAGGATTAATAAGTTTCCTGGGATTAAATTTCCCGCTTTCTTTTTCTGCAGGAGATGTGAGCTTCACACCCAGGGTCCAGAGCATCAGCTGATCAATGACAGTAAAAACAGATATGTACAGCATTCCTTTTTCCGGATAAATACTGGTAATAATAGGAATTCCCATAAATCCTACGTTTCCAAATACGACCATCGCCCGGTACAGCTGCAGATGATCACCCTTCAGCCGGAATATTTTTCCAGATATTTTTCCCAGGATCAAAAGACCAATGTACATAGATGCTCCGATCGCAAGAATCGATAATGAGGAAAAAAATGTTCTGCGGTCTACACCGTCAACTGTGTTGATAAAGATCATAACCGGAAGTGCCAGTTTGATCACAAATCTGGAAATCACCTCCAGTGTTTCCCTTGTCAGCACTTTCGTGCGGATTAGGACAATGCCCGTGATAATATAGATCACGAACATCCCGATCTGCTGTAATAAAATTGTTAATGTGTTCATCTTCCGAAACTCCTTTTTCGATAAAAAATAATGCACCCGGCCTTTGGCTCTGCGATGCATTATTTTGCCTTTATGGATTTTATACTATCACATCTGTCCCATGTTGACAACGTGCTTTTGCTGTACGATCTTATCCCCCAGCTTATTCAGGATCATGGTGTAAACTGCACCAAATACATTTGCCCCGATACGAAGTATCACTGCTGCCGGCATTCCAAAGAGCCCTGCTGCAATGGACAGCGCACCAAAGGTATTAAACGCCGTCTGCCATGCGTAGCCTGCAGAATAACCCACACCGATTCCGCCGATCATTCCAATGTAAGGATACATAGATTCCGGAAGCACCAGATAGAGCACAACAAAAAGCAGACATCCCACAATGTTAAACATACCTCTTTTTCCTGCTCTGGCTTTGCAGTCCTCTGTAAAAGGCAAACATACGGACATGCAGGCGATTCCTGCCCACATAGCTCTTGGAAGTCCAAGAAGGGACATGATTAGCATTGCACTGGAAACGATCAGTGTCAGTCTTAAATACCATCTGCCTCTGGAAGAATGGAGGTCAAACTCCCGGAACAGATCCAGAAATGTCCTGCGGTACGGACGGTTCTTCTGATTCTTGTAAAAGATTGCCATACAGAGAACCATTCCCACGAGAAGACCCTCCACGCGCAGTACATAGGCTTTTCCCGTCACATCATATCCCATCAGTAAAAGATATCCCAGTACAAAAGTAGAATGGTTATACATAATTACATTGTGGCATCCAAGGATCATCAGAAGCAGGATGCTCACTGCATTGATCAAAAACGCAGGTATCGTAGAAACCATATTGGAAAGTCTGGGACCCGCGATCAAAATCCCGAAAATCCCGGCAATAGATAAAAGTCCATGCGTGGTCCGTATCCCAAAATCCGCCTGTCTTAAGACCAGCACTGCCAAAAGTACAGTTACGCCTACAACGCTGTTGTCGTTTCCTGTTATCTTACTGTATAACGTAACAACAGCTACGCAGAAGGCCATAACGAGGTATACTTTAAAATTATAGATCAGAATGTGCCTTCTTTTTTCTTTTTTGTCTGTGGTATTTCGGATCAGCTGTTTCGACCCGGTTGAGCTTAACTGCAGTTCCTGATAAAATGTCATTCTCATCGCTCCTTTTATAAATCGGACATTTGTATTCCGCTCTGCTATATATTCCTGAACACGATCACTTTACGCTTCTATGATTCACGGCCAGATATACAAACAGCCATTATACTTGGTTTATTTCGGAACGTCAAATACTTTTTAACAGGAATTGCATTGCCCAAAGCTGCATCTTAAAACCGATATTTGCTGTCCATTTTATGCAGGAACTATCATTCATTGTTTATGTCTATCTTATTTATACTTATCTCAATTCCGCGATCCGGGTAACTGCCACATAAATTTCCTGGATCTTATACCATGTAGGATAATCCACCACTCCGGAAGTCGGAAACCCGAATACATTCTGGAATTTTTTTACAGAAGCAGCTGTTGCAGGGCCGTAAATACCATCCACAGTCACAGTCGGAATTGCAGGATAGGCTTTTGCTATAGCATTAAGCTGTTCCTGGATCTGCTGCACTTTTTCTCCAGTGACACCTATTGTCAGATCATATCCTGGCCAGGATGCAGGAATCCCGGAAACTGCCTCTGCTACATTGATATACATATCATTTCCGTAAAAGCTCCGGATGATCTCAATCGCAGAATATCCCTGATCTCCCAACGCCTTGCTTCCCCACTGTGTCATCCATCCGCGCTCCCTGCACTGTACCTGCCTGCCGTCACAGTACTGGGTCAGGATAGGCTGCCGAACATCTGGTCTGGAAAGATAATTCTCAAAAAGCTCATCCACGATCCTGTCAATACTGTCAAAAATATTCCGGCCGTTGATCCATTTATGGTCGTATGCTGTGGAAGAAGTGATGGTGTAGTCATAGCCTTTGTTGTGGTACCATTCTGTATACACCCGGTTTAATGTAAACGACATGATCGCCAGGATGTTCGCCCGGATCGTATCATCCGGCCAGGTTGCGTAGATCTCGCTGCTGGCTACGTTTTTGATGTAATCTTTATACCGCACATAATAATTCTGGGCATTGGTATCTCCTACCGGCCCATCATGGACTACGATATATTCCGGGATCACCACTCTGCTCAAAACGATCTCGCCGGATTCATTTACCGGCTTGATCTCAGCTTCCGGATTTTTCGGCGGATATTCTCCAAACAGGGTGTGCGGTCCGATAACAATGCGCTGATAATCTTCCCCGTTTCCCTGCTGCCGCCTGAGAGATGCACCCTGCTGGGAGGTCGAATGGGGAAGGACTTCTGTTCCTGCCACTTCTTTTGGTTCAAATCCGTCTGCACTGATCTGTACTGTATATTCTGCATAGGGCTGCTGTTCTACCGGTTTCATGCTGTATTCCAGAGGCGGAGCCGCCAGATCCAGAAGAGGTGTTTTTCCGGAGGAATCTGTCCGCACTTCCTCGATAATATTGTCCGGTACGCCCGTATATGAGATCCGCACTCTGGCATTTTCCACAGGACGGTTATTTATTCCATCCTGGACTGTCACCTGCAGCCGTCCCTGATCCGGGGTATCCTGCTGCATGGAAATATAAGAATGATTTTTCATAAACAGAGACTCCTTTTTTGTGCCTGAAAACACTTTGGCTCTCTGTCAGTATATGCCTGAATATAAAAAAATGCCCCTCATTCGCTTATACAAATGAGAGACATTTTTCTAAATTAATTACTATCTGCGTTCAAACTCAATCTTCATTCTGAGTGTAAACCCTTCCTGTGTGTATACAGATGCATTGAAAGAAAAAGTATCTTTGCTAGCTGCATACGTAAGAAATATTTTTGAATTCCTTATTTAAGAACAGATGGATTTCAAATCTTGGAAGCATAGAAAATTCCATATTTTATATCCGTTCTTTTAGAAAATTTTTAATATATCGTTATACATCACCACAACCATCAACGCCATCAAAAGCATCAGTCCTGCAAAATGGACCATTCCTTCTACCTGGCGGTTGATCGGTTTTCTGCGGATGGCTTCTACAAGCAGGAATACCAGTCTTCCTCCGTCCAGTGCAGGAAGAGGAAGCAGGTTCATAACACCAAGGTTGGCCGAAAGAAGAACTGCCATATTCAACATATTCATCCATATCATCAGTGTCCCTTCGCTCTTGGACTGCTCGTAGGTGTCACCAATGGCATCTACCACACCAACTGGGCCGCTTAAGTCTTTCATTCCGAGATGGCCGCTTACCAGTTCTTTCAAGCTCAGAACAGTGGTGCGGATCATATATTTTACTTCCACAGCACCATATTTCAGCACATTAAAACCGGAAGTTTTTTCGCTGTAAGTGTTATACCTGAAACCAGACACAGGAGTTCTGTATTCTCTTGGCGTGATCTCCGCTTCATACTCCAGCCCATTACGTTCATAAGTGATCGTAACCGGCTGATCAGACAGGGGATGCTTCTCAAGATATTTTTCATAAGCCGCTCCATCAGGTACTTCCACACCGTTGATCTTGGTGATCACATCTCCGGCTTCCAAACCTGCCTCTTCCAGAGGCATTCCCTTGATCAGAGATTCCACTGTCATGGAATTTATATCAGAATGGTTAAATCCCAGAAGATAACGTACATTTACATCCGGCTTATAGGAAATTTCCTTTATCTCTCCGTCATGTTTTACTTTCAGGTGGATGGTATCCCCCTCCTGCAGTTCATTCAGGTACGCGTATACGTAGAGATCTTTTCCTAGGTCAATATGATATCCCTGATACTGCGTGATCACATCGCCAACCTCAAGACCTGCCTTCTCAGCAGCGGAGCCTTCCGTAACTTCCAGTACTGTAGCCGGATCATAGCCAATACAGCCTACAATGATCACAGAAAGCACAAACGCCAGCAAAAAGTTAAAAAACGGTCCTGCAGCAACAACTGCGATTCTGCCCCACACAGGAGCTGAATTAAATGTCCCGGGGTCATCATCCTCTGCATCCTCCCCTGCCATGGCGCAGGAACCGCCAAGAGGAAGAAGTTTCAGGGAATAACGGGTACCGCCTTTTACAGTACTTAGAAGTCTCGGACCCATGCCAAGTGAAAATTCAATTACCTCTATGTGGTTCTTTTTTGCCAGGAGAAAATGCCCCAGCTCATGGATCAGTATTACAACGCTGAAAATAATAACAGCAATCACAAATCTCAATTTACCACCTGCTTTCGATCCACTGATAAATATCCTGCTCTACAGAAAGAATCTCATCCAGATCCGGGTGAGCGATTTTTTTGTGTCTGTCCATAGACTGTGCAATAATCTCATAAATATCCAGAAATCCGATCTTTTCTTCCAGGAATTTCTTTACTGCCAGTTCATTAGCTGCATTAAAGACTGTCGGCATGCTGCCGCCTTCCCTGGATGCCTGGATCGCCATCGGAAGGCCACGGAATGTCTCCATATCCGGAACCTCAAAAGTGATCTCGCGAAGTTTTGTAAAATCAAGACGTTCTCCATCCAGATAACGTCTGTGAGGATAGTACAGTGCGTACTGGATCGGAAGACGCATATCCGGTGTCCCAAGCTGCGCCATAATGGCTCCATCCTTAAACTCTACCATGGAATGAATGATACTCTGCGGCTGTACCACAACCTGGATATGATCCAGATCCAGGTCAAAAAGCCATTTCGCTTCCATCACTTCAAGGCCTTTGTTTACCAGTGTTGCAGAATCTACAGTGATCTTCCGTCCCATTACCCAGTTCGGATGCTTGAGAGTGTCTGCAACTGTCACATTTTCCAGCTCTTCTGTGGTACGTCCACGGAATGGTCCGCCGGAAGCTGTGATCAGCAGCTTGTGGATCTCTCTTTTCTCTTCTCCGTGGATCGCCTGGAAGATCGCACTGTGTTCACTGTCAACAGGCAGGATGGAAACGCTGTACTCTTTTGCCATAGGCATGATCAAATGACCTGCTGTGACAAGTGTTTCTTTGTTGGCAAGTGCGATATCTTTTCCCGCACGGATTCCTTCCATAGTCGGACGGATTCCGATCATTCCGACAATGGCAGTGACAAGGATATCAGACTCCGGCATGGAAGCAAGCTCCAGAAGACCATCCATTCCACTGACAACCTTTGTTTCTGTATCTGCGATGCGGATCTTCAGATCTTCCGCTGCCTTCTCATCCCAGACTGCTGCCAGAAGAGGATGAAATTCACGGATCTGCTCTTCCAGCTTCTCCACACTCTTGCCTGCACTGACTGCAACTACACGAAGATCATTATTCTTCCGTGCTACATCCAGCGTCTGGGTTCCAATGGAACCGGTAGAACCTAATATTGCAATATTCTTCATTTTAATATCTCCTAAATTCCAAGAATCAGTTTTGCAAGATAATAAATAACAGGTGCTGTGATGATCACGCTGTCAAAGCGATCCAGAATTCCTCCATGTCCTGGGATCAGTTTTCCATAGTCTTTGATGTTCTGGTTTCTCTTGATCGCAGAAGCTGCCAGGTCACCTACCATGGAGATCAGGGCGCCAACTGCACAGATCACGGCGTACTCTGCCATTTTTCCCTGTGTTGCTGCTGCGTAGATCACTCCTAAAAGTGCTGCACCCACAACGCCGCCTACAGCTCCTTCAATAGATTTTTTCGGGCTTAAGACAGGCGCCATCTTATGCTTGCCGATGAGCATTCCCACGCAGTAAGCGCAGGTATCACAGCCCCAGGAACATAAGAAGATCAGCCATACCAGGAATTTACCATCCGGAAGACTTCTGGTCAGGTAAATAAAGGAAAGCATCACTGCAACATATACCACACCGAAAAATGCTGTCATTACCTGTTCTGCACGGTATTTCGGATAACCAAATACATAAACAAACAGGATCAGGATCATACTTACAATGACTGCCATCATTCCAAAGTTTCCAAAATCAAACTTCATGGCAATATAATAGAGCACTGCTCCAAGATATCCCACAAGTTCCAGCACAGTAACGTGCTCATCACTTACCTTCATCACCTTGTAAAGCTCACGCATTCCGATCAGTGAAACAGCCAGAAGTGTAAAAAACAATATCCAGCTGCCGGAAATGATCGTTGCAAGGGCAATGATGACAAGGATGATACCGCTTATCAGTCTTGTCTTAAACATAAGTTTACTCCTCCTTAACGCCGCCGTAACGTCTGTCCCTCTGATTATATTTCTCGATGGCTTTAATAAGCTCTTCTTTGTTGAAATCTGGCCATGCTACCGGTGTAAAATAAAACTCGGAATAAGCCAGCTGCCAGAGAAGGAAATTGGAAAGTCGCTGCTCTCCGCTGGTACGGATCATCAGGTCAGGATCCGGGACACCTGCTGTATCCAGATAGCTCTCGATCGTAGACTCTGTAATGCTCTCCGGCTCTACTTTTCCATCTTTTACATCCTGTGCCATCTTCTGCATTCCACGGCGGATCTCATCACGGCTTCCGTAATTTAATGCCAGCTGGAAATAAATTCCGTCAAAATCCTTAGAGTATTCCTCAAGTTCACGGACACTCTGCTGGATATCCGGCGCAAATGCTGTAATATCTCCGATGACTTTCATCCTCATGTTGTTTTTCTTGGAGATCTTGATACATTTCTTGAGGTAGCTGCGAAACAGCTTCATCAATGCCTCAACCTCATCTCTGGAACGTTTCCAGTTCTCTGTGGAAAAAGCATAGACTGTTAAGTATTTCACTCCCAGATCTTTGATATCGTAGCAGATATTCTCAAGATTGGCGCAGCCTTTCACATGTCCATATGTTCTCGGCATTCCGCGTTCCTTGGCCCATCTTCCGTTTCCATCCAGTATGATCGCGATATGATTTGGTACGTTCATAATTTTTCCTCCATACAGAAAGAGAGCTTCTTCGAAGAAGCCCTCTTAATCATTGTATTCCTGCAATTATACGGTCAGAATCTCTTTAGACTTGTTCTCGATTGCCTTGTCAACTTCCTTGATGTACTTGTCTGTAAGCTTCTGAACTTTGTCCTCAAGCTCCTTGATCTCGTCCTCGGATACATCCTGTTTTGCAAGTTTCTTGAAAGCGTCATTTGCATCACGGCGGATATTTCTCACTGCGACCTTGGCACCTTCACCTTTTTTCTTAACGTCTTTAACCAGCTCTTTACGGCGCTCCTCGGTAAGCTCCGGGAATACAAGACGGATTGCCTTGCCATCGTTGCTTGGGTTTAATCCAAGGTCAGAGCAAAGGATTGCTTTCTCGATCGCCTTGATCATGCTGGATTCCCATGGCTGGATCTGGATCATACGTGCCTCCGGTACAGAAATGTTGGCAACCTGCTGGATCGGAGTTGGTGCTCCATAATAATCTACGGTAAGTTTATCAAGAATATGCGGATTCGCACGTCCGGCCCTGATCGTTGCAAGCTCGCTCTCCAAAGCATTCAGTGTTTTTCCCATTTTTGTTTCGTATACCTGAATTCTCTCATCCATTTCACATATCTCCCTGTATGGTTATTTTATTAATTTGATTACACAGTTACCTTAGTTCCGGAGAACTTGCCGTGTACTGTATTCACAATGCTGTCTTTCTCATCGAGACCAAATACCAGCATCGGCATCTTCTGCTCCATGCACATGATGGAAGCTGTAAGATCCATAGCTGCCAGTTTCTTCGCAACTACTTCATCAATGGAAATCTCATCATACTTCTTGGCATCCGGATTAACCTTAGGATCGCTGTCATAGATTCCGTCAACAGCCTTCGCAAGAAGGATCGCATCTGCACCGATCTCAACTGCACGGAGTACAGTAGCTGTATCTGTGGAGAAATACGGATGTCCTGTACCGCCTGCAAAGAATACTACCTTGCCTGCTGCAAAACTCTCTTCTACTGCATCCTTGGAATACAATGTTGTGAACGCACCACATACAAATGGTGTGAATACCTCTGTTTTAAGTCCTACATATCTGCAGATATCAGATACGTAGATGCAGTTCATGATCGTTGCAAGCATTCCGATCTGGTCTGCCTTGCTTCTGTCCATAGCTCCGCTGGTACGTCCTCTCCAGAAGTTTCCTCCTCCGATAACGATACCTACCTGAAGTCCCTCACCAACAATAGTCTTGATCTGTTTGGCTACCTCTGTGACAGTTGCCTCGTCAAAACCTCTCTTCTGCTCTCCTGCAAGAGCCTCTCCGCTTAATTTCAGTAACACTCTCTTCATATGTTTATTCTCCTTTACCATACGCCGGATACAACTTCATTGCCATCATCGTCAAAAGTTGTGGAAACCGTAAACGTATCATAGTAATAATAACCGGTCTTGCCGGATTCCGGCTCATCTTCATAATCACTGCCGTTCGGACTGCCGCATGCACTCTCAAGAGCTGACATGGACTGACCGATATATCCTGCTGCTACAGAAGCTGGATCATCATCGTTATTGTCATCATCATTGTTGTCAGACGGTGCTGTAGTAGGATCTGCTGACGGCTGATCTGATGTGGAATCTGAAGACGGTGTGGAATTCGAATTATCCGTGCTGTCAGAATTATCGCTGTCGTCAGAATTATCATTCTCATCATCTGCTGACGGAGTTGGTGTTGTGTCTGCACTGTCGCCGCTGGAATCTGTGCTGTCACTCTCTTCACTGTCATCCTCGATTCCAAGTCTTGCCTTCACATCCTTCAAAGTGGAAACTTCCTTGGTGCTTCCGCTTGTCAGATATGTAGCATACGGGATTCCGTCCTCGCCTTCTCCATCCATGCACAGGCTGATCTGTGAAATGGTCGTGAGCGGAAGCTGACGGAAAAAGCACTCATTCTGCTCCTCATCAGAAAATGTGATGCGCACATCAAAACTGGTTGCTGTGTCACCATTATCATCCTTCTGATCTTTCTCCATATAATAAACGGCTTTGTCATTATCAGCCAGTGTAAATTTACCATTCACCAGATCACTGCCCCATGTCTCGTCACTGTCGTCCCCGTCATCTCTGGTCGGACGGACATAGATCGCTGAGATCGTGGAACCCATCTTATTGGTAAATACAATACTTGTGGTAGTCTCGCTCTTGGTTCCCATCACATTCTTGATATTTGCTGTATCATCTGTAGATGTCTGCATCTCTACCACATCCGATTTCGCTGCCTCGGTTACTGTCGGTGTTGCAGTTGCTTCCACCTTCTGCTCCGGTGCTACGGAAGTTTTATTTCCACAACCAGCCGCAAGCATACTTGCTGCCAGGATTCCGGCAAGGATCAAATAGCGTTTCTTCATTATATCTCCTCCATATAAAATGGTTCTGTCTTTCTTTTTAGTTATCTCTTTCTATTATTGCAGAGTATCACTTTCTTGTCAACCTGACCATTTGGAATTTCACACAATTTTTAGTTTTTTCAGACTATGCAAAAAATTGCATCATCTGGCATCAGAAGCCTTTCTCTCTCCGCTGTTTTCGCATGGTATGGCGCATTTTTGCAGACTCGTTTCTGGCTTTTTCTGCCTCTGTGGAAATGACAAGATCCGGTACCTGTACAGGTTTCTGGTTCTCATCTACTGCCACCATTACAAAAAATGCCCGGTTCACAGTCTGTCGCATGCCGTCCGGCAGCTCTGTATAAGTATCGATCTCGACTTCCATGGAGGTTTTTCCAACGTAGGTCACATATCCTCTTAAGGCCAGGATCTCTCCCTCATAAACAGCGCGTTTGAACTGAAGATTATCAACAGCTGCTGTCACAACTCTGTGTGTCTCGGCATGACGCATGGCCACAACGCCTGCCACCTCATCGATCCACTGCATCAGGGCTCCGCCAAAAAGCCTTCCGCTTCCATTCAGATGCTGCTGCATGATCAGGTGCACCTGCTCTGTCATAGAATCCTCTACTGTCTTTTTTCTTCTTTCCTGACCGTTATCCACAGTACATTCCCCCTCATCTTTAATAGAGATTTTTCACTTTGAAGTCTCTCTCTGCTTCTCTTCTCTGGTCTTTCTTGGCAATATCCTGACGTTTGTCATAGAGTTTCTTACCACGGGCCATGCCAATTTCTATTTTCACCAAGCTGTCTTTGAAATAAACCTTAAGCGGTACAAGTGTCAGTCCTTTTTCTTTTAATTTTGCTTCGATCTTGTTGATCTCGTAGCGGTGCAGCAAAAGCTTGCGCACTCGAAGCGGATCTTTGTTAAAAATATTTCCTTTTTCATAAGGAGTGATATGCATTCCATATACATATACTTCTCCGTTCTCCACACGAACGAAAGCCTCTTTGATACTGCATTTGCCGGAGCGGAGGGATTTTACCTCTGTTCCTGCAAGTGCGATCCCGGCTTCATAAGTGTCTTCGATAAAATAATCATGAAACGCTTTTTTGTTATTCGCGATCAGCTTCATTCCTGATTTTTTTGCCATTTTCTGCTCCCTCAGTCTTCCTCGACCAGAACAAAATCTACGGTTTTCAGCATCTTGTCTGCATCTGCCACACAGACACGGACCTTCTGTCCCAGACGGAAGATCCGGCCGGTCATATCGCCCCGCAGTTCATATGCATCCTGGTCATATACATAATAATCGTCACGCAATGTATTGATATGGATCAGTCCTTCCACAGTATTTGGAAGTTCCACATAAAGTCCCCATCCTGTAACACCGGAGATGATTCCCTCATACTCCTCGCCCAGATGATAGGACATGTACTCAGCTTTTTTCAGCTTGTCAGATTCTCTTTCTGCCTCATCTGCACGCCGCTCGCACACACTGGACTGGCGTGCCACTTCATCCAGGATCTCTTTGTAATGTTCAGTACGGCCTTCCCGCACCAGTCTTCCACGCAGTCTGTCGTGGATGATCCTGTGGATCTGAAGATCCGGATATCTTCGGATCGGTGAAGTAAAGTGGCAGTAGTATTTGGCAGCAAGACCAAAATGACCGCTGCATTCCGTTGTATATTTCGCCTGCTTCATGGTACGAAGCGTCATGCGGCTGATCTGTGCCTCATTTGGCATACCCTCAATACTCTCCAGAATTTCCTGGATTTCTCCTGGTGTAATCTCCTGACCGGATTTCTGGATATTGACTCCCTCATTATGAAGAAGCATCAGAAGACTCTCGATCTTCTCAGGATCCGGAGTTTCATGAGTTCTGTATACAAAAGGATAATCTCCGGTACAGTATTCCTGTGCAACAGTCTCATTGGCAAGAAGCATAAAATCTTCAATGATCCTGGTTGCAACATTGGCTTCGTAAGGCTGTACATCGATAGCTTTACCTGCTGCATTAAGAATGATCTTGCTTTCCGGAAAATCAAAATCAATAGATCCTCTTGTATGACGGCGGCTACGAAGGATCCCGGAAAGTTCTTTCATCAGGAAAAACATCGGAATCAATGACTCGTACCGTTTCTTCGCTTCATCGTCAGTGTCTTCCAGAATATTCTTTACATCTGTGTAGCACATGCGCTCATTGACACAGATCACAGTCTCTGCGATCTTGTGGGAGACTACCTTGCCTTTTTCATTGATATCCATAAGGCAGCTTAAAGTCAGACGGTCCTGCCCCTGATTCAGAGAACAGATCCCGTTGGAAAGCCGCTCCGGAAGCATGGGGATCACACGGTCTGCCAGATATACGGAAGTTCCTCGTTTCAGTGCTTCTCTGTCAAGAGCACTGCCGCCCTGAACGTAGTTGCTTACATCCGCAATATGCACACCAAGATGATAGATCCCGTTCTCTTTTGTCAGGGAAATGGCATCGTCCAGGTCCTTAGCATCCTCGCCGTCAATGGTAACCGTAACAAGATCTCTTAAATCCAGTCTTCCATCCATATCTGCTTCCTGCACATGATCCGGCACACGGTCTGCCTGGCGGAGTACTTTGTCCGGAAATACACTTGGAATATTAAAGCTCTTCACGATCGCCAGGATATCGGTTCCTGGTGAACGTAAATTTCCCAGGACTTCTGTCACTTTTCCT
>CAVBVT010000048.1:0-19072 GCA_963598855.1 Eggerthellaceae bacterium | reverse complement strand
GTAAAAATCAGTACCTATACATGTTACAAAACTTTGATAGAAACACATATCATTCCGGAATTTGGGAATGTTCATGTAAAGCATATTTCTTCTTGCTCTATATATGCTTTTTCTGAAAAAATGAAACAGGAGGGACTTTCCCCACGTACGATCAAAAATATCCTAATCCTGTTCCATAGTATTCTACGGTATGGTGAAAAAATGGGATATCTCAATATGTCACAACTAGAATTTCGATATCCCAAAATATCAGACAGATCTTTTAATCTTATATCTCAGGAAAATCTGGCAAAATTGATTTCTGCTCTATCAGCAGATAATTCTGAATTTTCTATGGGTATTCTGTTGTGTATCTATACAGGGATCCGCGTTGGTGAACTTAGCGGAATCCGATGGTCAGATATTGATTTCAACGAAAAAATCCTTCATATAAGGCGTACGATCTCACGAGTAAAAAACCTCGACTGTACAGGTGAGTCGGATGAAGCCCCCAAAACAATTTTAATGATAGGTTCTCCTAAATCAACCTCATCTCTCAGGGATATTCCAATCCCTGATTTTTTATTGAGTAAACTGAAACTGATCGCATCTGAGCCTGGTTCGTATTTACTTACAGGTTCCAGCACAAAATGCATGGAACCAAGAAATATACAGAGAAAATTTCAGCGTCTGCTGGAACAGTGTAAAATTCCTAACATTAATATTCATTCTCTGAGGCATGCTTTTGCAACACGATGTATAGAAATGGGCTTTGACAGCAAAACTTTATCCGAAATTTTAGGACATTCCTCCGTAAAGATCACCATGGATATCTATGTCCACAGCAGCATGAAACAAAAGCAAAAATGTATGGAAAAATTATATTATTAGTAGTCAGTATTCTGGTCAAAAAAAGCAGACACCTCCCCAAAGCTGCCTGCTTTTTTCATATCTCTATGTACTTAATTAATCCTCATACCCATTCGGATTCTGGCTCTGCCATTTCCAGGAGTCTGCGCACATTTCACGGATTCCGTTCTCTGCTTTCCAGCCGAGTTCTTTCTCTGCCTTGGTTGCGTCGGAATAGCAGGTTGCGATGTCACCTGGGCGGCGTGGTTTGATCACGTATGGGATCTTCACTCCTGTTGCTGCCTCGAAGTTCTTAACGATATCGAGTACGCTGTAGCCTTTACCTGTTCCCAGGTTGTAGATGCTTAAGCCGGAGTTATCCTCAAGTTTCTTGAGAGCTTTTACATGGCCTTTGGCAAGGTCTACTACGTGGATGTAGTCACGGACACCTGTTCCGTCCGGTGTATCGTAGTCGTTTCCGAATACACCAAGCTCTTTCAGCTTGCCTACTGCAACCTGTGTGATATATGGCATCAGGTTGTTCGGGATTCCGTTCGGATTCTCTCCGATAGTTCCACTCTTATGAGCACCGATCGGGTTGAAGTAACGAAGAAGTACTACGTTCCACTCCGGATCTGCTTTCTGGATATCTGTGAGAATCTGCTCCAGCATGGATTTTGTCCAGCCGTATGGGTTGGTGCACTGTCCCTTCGGGCACTCCTCTGTGATCGGGATCATAGCAGGATCGCCGTATACAGTTGCTGAGGAAGAAAAAATGATATTCTTTACATTATGTTTTCTCATCACATCCACAAGTGTCAGGGTTCCTGCGATATTGTTCTCGTAGTACTCCCATGGCTTGGCAACAGATTCACCTACTGCTTTCAGTCCTGCAAAATGAATACAGGAATCAATCTTCTCGCTGTCAAAAACCTTATTCATTGCTTCACGATCCAGGATGTCTGCCTTATAAAATTTCACCGGTTTGCCTGTGATCTTGGATACTCTGTCAAGAGCCTTCTCACTGGAATTAGCTAAATTGTCAACTACTACAACATCATATCCTGCGTTCTGCAGCTCTACAACTGTATGACTTCCAATGTATCCTGCTCCGCCTGTTACTAAAATTGCCATAGTTTTTCTCCTCCTCAGATTGGGTTTATAGCGTTCGTGTTTATTTTAACACTGTTGCCTGTTTTCCACAATAGCAGAAAACCAGGTTTCGTACATGACTTCCTCTCAGATCTGTGGAAATCGCTTAGCCCCACAGCCCCTGCGGATAAAGTCCCTGATCTTTCAGCTTCTGGATCGCAGCTACAACTACCGGCTTATCCTCTTTATAAGTTACGCCGTACCATTTATCCTGTGTGGTAAGAACTTTTACTGCAGCTTTCTTTTCTTTGAGAAGCTCATCCACTACAAATGGAAGGAAATACTCACATTTCATCGGATTGACCGGAATATTTTTCTCAAGGAATACCGGGAATCGTGCTTCCAGCTCTTTCATGAAACCGCCGGTAAAGCCCCACATATTCATGGATACCGGTGTATCTGCAGGGAGAGCAGTCCATGTTTTTCCATCGTCTTCCGTGTAGGCTGCACCGCCGTCACGTTTCTCAATGTGCGTTCTCTCATTGATATCTGCAAGATATCCGTTCTCATCTGTCTCGCAGACACCGCGGGATACATATCCATTATCTGTCAGTGTGTTCTCCAGACGGTATCCGACCATCATATACTGGGCCGGAACACTCTCTTCCTCAGCCTGGATCAGGAAATCATACGCCATCTTAAATGCGTGAGTTCCGTAATAATCGTCTGCATTGATCACAACAAATGGTCCACCTATCTCATTCAGACAGCTTAATACTGCATGTCCTGTTCCCCATGGTTTCACACGTCCTTTTGGAACCTGAAAACCTTCCGGGATATTATTGAGATCCTGATGCACATAAACGATCTCCACCTTATCGCTTAAACGGTCACCAATTGCATCTCGGAAATCCTGCTCATTCTCTTTCTTTATAATAAAGATAACTTTCTTAAAGCCTACACGTACAGCATCATAAATGGAAAAATCCATGATAATATGGCCTTCCTGATCTACAGGGTCGATCTGCTTGAGACCACCATAGCGGCTTCCCATTCCTGCTGCCATTACTACCAGAACCGGCTCTTTCATAATCGTATTCCTCCTGCTATTTTAGAAATTCCGGGTACACCCGATCTGCATTCATAAAGCCGGTCAGATCCTCATCCAACCGGCTTTATGAACCTTATATTTTATTATACTACAATTCCCTGCACAATCCTATCCGTTATTTTTCATTCCTTCCGGAAAAACGATCTCCATTCTGGTTCCCTGACCCTGTTCGCTTTCCACATGGATCTCCGCATGGTGAAGTGTAGCACCGTGTTTCACGATGGACAGGCCAAGCCCGGTTCCGCCGGTCTGTCTGGAATGACTTTTATCTACTCTGTAAAAACGCTCAAAGATCCTTCTCTGTTCACTCTTCGGGATTCCGATCCCGTTATCTACCACACAGTAAAACGGATGTCCTTTTCGGCTTCCTACCATGATCCGGACATGCCCGCCGTTTTCTGTATAGCGCACTGCATTGTCTGCAATGTTAAAAAACATTTCGTACAGAACATGGCGTACTCCCTGGATCTTCTGGGAATCTCCGTCCAGTTCCAGAGAAATATTTTTCTTCTCTGCCGGATGCTTAAGATTGCTTTCCACATCTTCTGCAAGCTCATAGAGATCCACTTCTTCAAAAGGAACCTCTTTATTGCTTTCGTCCAGTCTGGAAAGCTGGATGATATCTGCCACAAGATTGGAGAGTCGAACTGCCTCATGATAGATCCTTCCGGAAAATTCCTGTACATGATCTGCCGGCACCATTCCATTCATCATAAGCTCTGCATAACCGGAAATCGACATCAGCGGAGTTTTCAGCTCATGGGAAACATTTGCAGAAAATTCTTTTCGGATCTGCTCTGCTTCTTTCAGCTCTTTAACCTGCTGCCGTATCTGGAGGTTCTGCTCATCTACTCTTACAAGAAGAGGCCTAAGCTCTTCATAGCACACATTGTTCAGCGGATGTTCCAGATCCAGGTCATTGATCGGCTGGATCAGATTTCTTATCTGCTTCTGTACAAAAATAAATTCCAGGATCAGTACAACGATCATCAGGATACCCAGGACCAGAAGACTCGAAATCCAGGTGGAATATACGGAATCTATTGTTTTTCCGACACGGAGCACATTTCCATTATCCAGTTTCACTGCATAATAAAAAGTCTTTTTTGCATAAGTTTCCGAATAACGGATGCTCTCGCTTTTTCCTTCTTTTTCTGCCTCGATAAATTCCGGACGATTGCCGTGATTCTCCAGTTTCTCCGGTGACGCTTCGGAATCAAAAAGAACAGTTCCATCTTCCCCTATGAGAGTCACGCGGCTTGAAGATACTGTTCTGAGTCTTTTCGAGAGAAAAGATTCTCCGTATTCTTCCATTCCAAGGCAGATATACTGGGCTTCCTCCCTCACTCCGCGCTGCATGTAAGTGTTGAATTTACTGTATGTCACAACGCTTGCTGCCAGAAATGTCACCAGGACCGCCAGAACGATCATCGCGCTTGTATGGTTCAGGATCTTTTTTTTCATAAATGATCTCCTATCCTGTATCCGACACCACGCACAGTTTCAATGAGGTTTCCTGCCTCCCCCAGCTTCTGACGCAGGGTACGTACATGCACATCTACAGTTCTTGTCTCACCGTCAAAATCATATCCCCATACATGGCAGAGAATCTGGTTCCTGGACATGACAAGGCCTTTGTTTTCCAGAAGATACTCCAGAAGCTCAAACTCTTTTCTGGTGAGTTCCTTAGTCTCTCCCTGATAGCTGACTTCATGACGAGAAACATTCACACGGAGTCCTTTGCAGTGCAGTTCCCTCTCCTCGCTCTGCCTTGCACAGCGCCGTAAAACTGCTTTTACCCTGGCTACGAATTCCATCATTCCAAAAGGTTTCGTGATGTAATCATCTGCTCCTCCTTCCAGACCTTTCACTTTATCGAATTCTGCTTCTTTGGCTGTTACCATGATCACAGGGATGTCCCTGGTTCTTGTATCACTTTTCAGCCGTTTCAAAATATTATATCCATCTTCTCCCGGCAGCATGATGTCCAGAAGGATCAGCTCCGGCACATTTTTTTTCATGGCTGCATCAAACTCCACCCCTGTCTCAAAGCCTTCTGCCTCAAAGCCTGTTGTCTTCAGGGTGTAGACAAGGAGCTCCCTGATGTTTCGCTCATCTTCTACACAATAGATCATTCCCATACCTCTCTGATTTATTTTTCAGAGCAGTTTCTCTCTGCTCATTTTTCCTGCTATGTTTTCAGTATAACGACTTTCTTTTGACTGCACAAGCCCTGGCGTTGCGCTTATGCGGTTCGCCAGGGCATCCTTTGTTTCTATCTGTTTTATTAATCCAGCTGAGGTTTGACCTCTTCTTTCTACTCAGCCAGTGCAGGCAGCTGATACTGTCCGCGTATCATTTCCAGCTCGCGGCAAAATGTTTCATCTGCTCCATGTTTGATCTGTTTCAGATGCTGATGCGTATCAAAGGAGTCCTCATGCACCTGGGTTACACAGACACCAATGTTGGAACAGTGATCTGCCACCCGCTCCAGGCTGGTGGTCACGTCGGAAAGGATGAAGCCCATCTCAATGGTACATTCTCCTGCGCGAAGTCTCTGGATGTGTCTGTGTTTCAGCTCCTTGCTCAGTTCGTCGATTACCTCTTCCAGCGGCTCGATCTCACGGGCAAGCTGTACATCCTGATTCTCGTAAACCTTGTATGCAATATCAACGATATCCTCTACCGCATGCTCCATAACTTTAAGCTCCTCAAGGGCTTTTTCCGAAAACCGCAGGCCCTTGGCATGAAGCTCTTCTGCGGATTCCATAATGTTCACACCGTGGTCGGAAATTCTCTCAAAGTCTCCGATACAGTGAAGCATAATGGAAATGCTGTGGCTGTCATGAACAGAAAGATCTTTCTGGTTCAGTTTTACAAGATACGTTCCAAGTTCATCCTCGTAGCGGTCTACTTTTTTCTCGGATTCTTCTACCTCTTTCTTTCCTTCTGCACTGAAATGTCTCAGAAGGTCAAGTGCTGTAAACAATGTGTTATGGGAATCCTCTGCCATTTTTTTTGCTGCATTTCTGCTCTGCTCAACAGCGAAGGAAGGCTTCTCCAGAAAACGGCTCTCCAGGATCATGAAATCCGGATCTGCTGCCGCTGCTTCTGTTTTCTCTTTTCCGTCCCGGATCGTAAGACATGCAAGCTTCTCCAGCACTTTTCCAAACGGAAGCAGCACCAGTGTTGCCGTAACATTAAAGGTACTGTGCAGGATTGCAATTCCTGCCGGTGTTGCTGCCTGTGACATAAACGAAAAATGTACAGCCGCATTTACGGTATAGAACACCGCCATAAAAAGGATCGTTCCGATCAGGTTAAAGTACAGATGGATCATTGCCGCACGTTTTGCATTCGTATTAGCTCCGATTGCAGAAAGAAGTGCTGTGATGCAGGTACCGATATTCTGTCCCATGATAATGGGAAGTGCCGCATTAAATGGTACCATTCCGGTAAGGCAAAGTGCCTGAAGGATACCTACCGAAGCAGATGATGACTGAATGATCGCAGTAAGTACTGCACCGGCAACAACACCCAGCAGCGGGTTGGAGAATTTCACAAGCATTCCTGTAAATTCCGGTACATCAGCTAACGGTTCTACAGCTGAGCTCATAGCATCCATTCCATACATCAGAATCGCAAAGCCTACAAGAATTGTTCCGATATCCTTTTTCTTCTGGCTCTTCATAAACATGATCAGGATCACTCCGATCAGTGCCAGTATCGGTGAAAATGATGTTGGTTTAAAAAGACGGATGATAAAGTTATCACTCTGGATTCCGGTAAGGCTTAAGATCCAGGATGTAACTGTCGTTCCGATATTCGCTCCCATGATAATTCCCACTACCTGGGATAATTTCATGATTCCTGAATTTACAAAACCTACTACCATGACCGTTGTTGCAGATGATGACTGGATCACTGCAGTTACGCCCATTCCCAGAAGAACGGCTCTGATCGGACTGGATGTAAGGGTTTCAAGAATACGCTCAAGTTTTCCGCCTGCTACTTTCGCAAGTCCGTCTCCCATTAAGCTCATTCCATAAAGGAAAATGGCAAGGCCTCCGAGCAATGCCAGTACGCTGAAAAAGTCCATGATTCTCTCCTTCACTTTCTCTTTTTTGATATGTTTGATTTCCTACTTCTCATTTCAACGTTTTTCATGATAGCCGCCCTTTGTAAAGTTTTCCCCACTGGAATGTAAAATCTATGTAAAAAATAAGACAGCCGATCCTGTCCGGGAGATATTCTCTCCTGTAAGAATCAACTGTCCTGTTATTTTCTTCCTATATGGTTACGCATTTTTCTGGCGTTCCCATTCAACTGTCCCATATATAGTACAGTAAATATACTCTGAATTTTCATTCCTGGTCATACATCATATCCCACAGACCACATATATCAGAATCCACGGATTTCCTCATCCTCGGAACCTGTCTTGTCGATCGATTTAATGACCAGATAATAACTGTAGCTGTCATTAACTTTTACTTCAACACGGTCGCCAACTCTGTGTCCTCTTAAAGCTTTGCCAATGGGAGATTCAATACTGATGCGGTTCTCCATGGAATTTCCGCGGATGGAAGTGACAAGTTTATACTTCTCTACCTCATTGTCCTCCTCAAAAAGTACCTCTACGATATCGTCCATTCCTACTTCATCAGCCTTGGAATCATCGGATACGATGCTTGCTGTTTTCAGCATTCTCTCCAGATAACGGATGCGGCTCTCGTTCTGGTTCTTATGTTTCTTGGCTGCATAATATTCGAAATTCTCACTTAAATCTCCCTGGGCACGTGCTTCCTTTACAGCCTCGATGGCTTCCTTACGTACGACCAGTTTGCGGTGTTCGATCTCCTGCTCTATTTTTTCAACGTCCTTGCGGGTAAGCTGTTCTCTCATAATTCACGGCATCTCCTTTTCTGTACTTTATTCCGTCCACCTTCTCTGATATCCATACAGATATATCCCGGTGCCGGAGTACTGTTTACCAGAGATACCTTAGCAGATACACTCTGCTTTGTCAAACAGCGCAGGCCTGCTCCGCTTCTTCTCTCTGCTGTCTTACTCTCTGTTGAATATAATCTGCCATATGATCTTTGGGAATATCCAGTAATATGGAAAATTCAGAATAGAGGTGATCCTCTGCCATTTTCAGATACCGTTCATCTGTAGCGGTTGATTTTTTGCCATGGGATAATCTGGCCTGTTTACGAATATAGATTGTCTTGATGATCCGAAGAAGGTCTCTGCATTCACAGGTTCGGATACATTTCTTGTAGCTGTCTTCCCGGAATTTCTCGTTCTCAATACTCAGTGTCTCTATTGAAGGGATCTCATTGATCAGCTTCTCTGCCTCTTCCTTCGTGATGATTCCACGAAGCACCTGCTTGCCGCCTTCCACCGGTGTAAAGATCTTCCCTTCTGTCTCTCCTCCCGGCCTTAACACATAATAAAGTCTCTCGCCTGAGGCACCGTCCATCTTCATTGTGGTAACTCCTGTCACCTGGCAGATTCCGGTACGGCCATACACAACATATTCGCCTGTTTCAAACATTTTTCCACATCCTTTCATATTTTTTGCTTTTGTGCTGTTATCGTGGCGTCTATTGTGCTCTAATGAAAACTCCCTGTCAGGCATAAGATCCAGACAAGGAGTTTCTCACTGAGGATTCTATCCTTATTTTACTACTTTTCCCATTTATTTGCAAAAGAATTCAAAAAGCTTTTTTATTTTTGTGAAATATGCTCATAACGGTGTACATATGTGTTTTGTGCAGTTTTTACAGCGTCTTTGATAGATTTTTCCGAAAATAAAAAAGTTGCACACCTTTCCAGAAGATGTGCAGCCTGCTTTCGTATTACATATTATATTTCTTCTTTTTTCTTTCTGCCTAGTCGGATATCTTCCATATGGGATCTTAATTCCGGTGTCATATTGTCGAAGAGATAGTTTTTTGTGTTATCTCTGCGCTCGCTCCAGTCTTCACGAAGCTGCTTTTTCGCAGACTCAATCTCTTCTTTAAATCCCCGGGCCGAGATCCTGGCTGCGCCCTGGCCCATGATGATGATCTGTTCCAGGCCATCAGAGGTTGCTACTGTTACATTATGTTTCCGTCCGATTTTATGGACAGTACGTTCAATATATTGATCCGCTGTCTCTGCTTCTTTTGTGTAGACAACGTGAATGTTGTGATACTGGAACGTTTCCTCCGGGTGTCCTTCCACACGGTAGGCATCAAATACCAGGATAAGGATACAGCCCTTGATTCCCTGGTAATTACTTAAGATGTCCATTAACTCGGACTGTGCTGCATGAAAATCCGCCTGCGCAAGGTCTCTTAAATCTTCCCATGCAAAAATAATATTGCATCCGTCTACCAGCAGATAGTCATCTCTGTGGATCGCCGGGCTGCTGTTTTTCCAGGCTCCGTGGCTGGATTTTCCCGGAAGGCCGGAACCTGATGATCCTGTAGAAGATCCCATACTGCTGCCTGCATGATCAAAAAAGCTGCTGCTTTCCAGCTTTCCGAAGCTTCGGCTGTTATTATTATATTTCTTCGATTTCACAGGGCCGAAAGTTTTCTCAAAGATTGCTTTCAGTTCTTTCTCTTCCTCATAGCTGCCGTACATGGAAGTGTATTTTCCACGGGGCTTATTTCCTATCCCATAAACCGTACTGTCAGAACTTCTTCCCTGTCTGCTGCGGCTCTGTCCTGCTGCTGTACTGCCGGCTCCATTTCCAGCATCTTCTGGATCATCATATATATCGTCCCAGTCCTGGATCTCTGCACCTTCCAGGTGCATGTACTCCTCCACCTCATACCATGGAACCACAAAACCAGCTCCATGGGCACAGAATACGGAACCTGTAGGATTATCCAGATCCCTCTCAGAATCATAGCCGATCTCTTCTGCAATCGTTTCCTGATCCTGGCATGGCTCATAGCCTTTTAAAGTGCAGGTAAGGTGTCCGCGGCCTCTTGTGTAGGAGATTACCTGACTCTGATAGTCGCGCATTTTTGCCACAGGCGCGCTTCCTGTGATCACAGCTATCTCGCCTTCTGTCTCCGGACCCTGGAAGCTTCCCTGCATACGCTGGATATCGGTCATGGCTCTTCCCACATTTTCTGCCGGAAGTTCCAGCCGGAAACTGTAGTATGGCTCCAGCAGCACAGTCTGAGCTTTCTTAAGTCCCTGACGGACTGCACGGTAAGTGGCCTGACGGAAATCCCCGCCTTCTGTATGCTTCTGGTGCGCCCGTCCCGTAAGCAGTGTGATCTGCATATCTGTGATCGGGGAACCTGTGAGAACACCCAGATGCTCTTTTTCTTCCAGATGGGTAAGGATCAGACGCTGCCAGTTGCGATCCAGCTGATCTTCACTCGCAGCTGTAAAAAACTGCAGGCCACTACCCCTCTCTCCTGGTTCCAGAAGAAGATGCACCTCTGCATAATGGCGCAGCGGCTCAAAATGTCCTACACCTTCCACAGGCGCAGCGATGGTTTCTTTATATACAATGTTTCCTGTTCCAAATTCCACAGCCACATGAAAACGGTCCCAGATCAGATGTTTCAGGATTTCAATCTGAACTTCGCCCATAAGCATGGCGTGGATCTCTCCCAGCTGTTCATCCCACATGATATGAAGCTGCGGTTCTTCCTCCTCCAGCTCTTTCAGGCTTTTCAGCATCTTGTGGGCATCACAGCCCTCCGGAAGGATAATCTGATAGTTCAGTACAGGTTCCAGGACCGGCATACTGGATTCCGCTTCTGCACCAAGTCCCTCACCTGGATAAGTCTCTGTAAGGCCGGTGACAGCACAGACGGTTCCTGCTTCTGCTTCTTTGATCATGTCAAACTTTGCGCCGGAATAGATCCGGATCTGATCGATCTTTTCCTCCCAGATCTCATCTTCGGGAATTCCTTTCCTTCCGGCATTGGTAAGCGTTTCCTTTACTTTCAGGCTTCCGCCTGTGACCTTCATATAAGTAAGACGATTGCCCTGATCGTCCCTTGCGATCTTGAAAACTTTTGCTCCGAATTCAGATGGATAAGCCGGCGTCGCCATGTAGGTTTCCATTCCATGGATAAATGCGTCCACGCCTTCCATTTTCAATGCAGAACCGAAGAAACATGGAAAAAGCTTTCTCTCCAGGATCAGCTGTGCTGCGTCTTTCTTTTGGATAGTGCCTGTTTCCAGAAATGTTTCCAGAAGTTCCTCATCGCACATGGCAATATTCTCCAGAAAATCATCGGTTCCGTTGATTTCGTCAGAATCGTTCTGATTTCCGGACATATGAGCTTTTTCTGCTCCACTGAAATCCACACAGTTTCCGCTTAATTTCTTCTTTAATTCCTCAAGAAGCACTTCTTTGTCCGTTCCTTCCTGATCCATCTTGTTCACAAAAAGGAAGATCGGAATTTTATACTGGTTCAGCAATCTCCACAACGTCTGCGTATGTCCCTGCACGCCGTCTGCTCCGTTGATCACCAGGATCGCGTAGTCCAGCACCTGCAGCGTACGTTCCATCTCTGCGGAAAAATCCACATGCCCCGGTGTATCCAGCAGAGTCACTTCCATATCTCCCATGGAAAAGACTGCCTGCTTGGAAAAAATGGTAATGCCTCGCTCCCGCTCCAGATCATAGGTATCCAGATAAGCGTCTTTGTGATCCACACGCCCGATCTTGCGGATACGTCCGCATTTAAAAAGCAGGCCTTCCGATAAAGTCGTCTTTCCTGCATCTACATGGGCCAGCACACCCAGGCTGATATGTTTCTGTTCTTTTATATTCTGAGGTTTTTTTCCCATGAAAATACCCCTTTCCTGTCTTGTAGTGATTGATATGCACTATCATAACATAGAAAGGGGTATAAGTCGAATCCTGTTTCCTGTATCTGACAATACTTTACTACACTGCCTGATGCTCCGCACCAGAAGCACGGGAAAGTTTTTCCGGACCCTGGCTCCAGATCAGCGCAGATACGATTACTGTTCACTCCGTGATCAGTAACACGCGGAATATTACCAGTGAACAGTACCCAGATATGCTCTTAGCTGTTCCAGATCATTCTCCATATCGCGTCTTCCCATCTGGTATATCTGCTCCAGGTTGTCTGCATTCCTTTCGATCATGGCAGCCTTGATTGGCTGGCTTGGACGGATGATATGAATGCGGCCCTCTTTTTCCAGGGAACTTAGTTTCTCCAGTGTTTCATTATAATGAATGTGGCGTTTTTCCAGATTTTCCAGCAAAGCCGGATATCTATGTAAGACAGCTTTCAGGAACAGCATCATCTTCGGGTTTGCAGTTTTCCGGTAACTGACATCTCTTGTGAGCACTACTACGTTCTTCTCATACCCTTGTTTCAGCATCCATTCAACAGGGATGGGATCGGATACGCCGCCGTCCAGCAGCTGTTTTCCTCCAAGTTTTACAGGGCGGGAAACAACCGGAATAGACGCCGAGGCACGCATCCATTCAATGTCCTCCACATCTCCGTTAGGACACTGGTGATATACCGGTTTTCCTGTGTTAATGTCCGTACATACCACCGTAAATTTCATTGGATTCTCTTTATAAGTTTCCCTGTCAAAGATATCCAGTTTCCACGGAAGCTCATTATATCCGAACTCCTTGCTGTAGATATCACCTGTTGTGATCCAGTTGCGGATGCTTGCAAGACGCTTGTCCTTGCAGTATTTCTTATTGTAGCGGACAACTCTTCCAATCTGCTTTGACTTGTAATTGCAGCCAAAAACAGCTCCTGCAGACACACCTACTGCACTGTCTGCATAGATCTCATTCTCCATCAGCACATCGATCACGCCAGCTGTATAGAGGCCGCGCATACCGCCGCCTTCCATTACGATGCCAAATTTTTCCAGTTGTGTTTCTTCCATTTATTTATCCTCTGTATTTCTGTCTGTCAGCCTTCGCTGCCTTATGCTGTCATCTTTTATGTCCTATTTATTGTACTGTACCAATGATATTTATCTTTTCTGCCGCAGCTTCTTTATCAGAATATCTTGGTTGTCCACTTACTCATATCCCAGACTTCATTTACCACATCCTGATAAAATTCCGGCTCATGGCAGATGAGAAGGATACTTCCGCGGTATTCTCTGAGAGCTTTTTTTAGCTCATCTTTTGCATCTACATCCAGATGGTTGGTAGGCTCGTCCAAAAGAAGGATGTTGGTATCACGGTTCACCAGCTTGCAGAGACGCACCTTAGCCTGCTCGCCACCGCTTAAAACCCGCACCTGGCTCTCAATATGTTTGGTCGTGAGGCCGCATTTTGCCAGCGCAGAACGCACCTCATACTGGGAAAATGACGGAAATTCCTGCCAGAGTTCTTCAATACAGGTGGTTCTGTTCTCGCCTTTGACTTCCTGTTCAAAATATCCGATCTCAAGATTCTCGCCCTGTTCCACGTTTCCGGAAAGTGGCTTGAGCAATCCGAGAAGGCTTCGAAGAAGTGTTGTCTTTCCGATTCCGTTCGTTCCTACCAGAGCGATCTTCTGTCCTCGCTCCATGGTGAAATTCAGCGGTTTGGAAAGCGGCTCGTCATATCCGATCACAAGGTCATGTGTCTCGAAGAGCATTTTTCCCGGAGTACGGCCATAGCGGAAATTGAATTCCGGCTTCGGCTTCTCTGCTGCCAGCTCAATCACATCCATCTTGTCCAGTTTCTTCTGTCTGGACATGGCCATGTTTCTTGTAGAAACACGTGCCTTGTTTCTGGCTACGAAATCTTTCAGCTCGCTAATCTCCTGCTGCTGTTTACGATAGGCAGCCTCCAGCTGAGCTTTTTTCACAGCATAAACTTCCTGGAAATGGTCATAGTCTCCAACATAGCGGTTCAGCTCCTGGTTCTCCATATGATAGATGATATTTACTACAGAATTCAGGAACGGAATATCATGGGAGATCAGGATAAAAGCATTCTCATAATCCAGGAGATATCTTTTCAGCCATGCAATGTGCTCTTCATCCAGGTAGTTGGTCGGCTCATCCAGAAGAAGAATGTCCGGTTTCTCCAAAAGAAGCTTCGCAAGAAGCACCTTGGTTCTCTGGCCACCGCTTAAGTCTGTAACATCACGGTCCAGGCCAAGATCAAGAAGTCCCAGTGCTCTGGCAACCTCCTCCACTTTCGCATCAATGGCGTAAAAATCGTGGAGTGTCAGCTCATCCTGTATGGTTCCAAGTTCTTCCATCAGAGAATCCATCTCATCAGGATCTGCTGTTCCCAGTTTATCGCAGATCTCATTCATGCGCTCTTCTTTCTTCAAAAGGGGATCAAAAGCAGATTTCAGCACCTGGCCGATGGTCATGCCTTTTTCCAGGACTGCGTGCTGGTCCAGATAGCCTGCATGGACATTTTTTGCCCATTCTACTTTTCCTTCATCTGGCATTAGTTTTCCGGTTACAATACTCATAAATGTGGACTTTCCTTCGCCGTTGGCACCGACAAGTCCAATGTGTTCTCCCTTCAGAAGCCGGAAAGACACGTCTTCAAAAATCGCTCTGTCTCCAAATCCGTGAGTGAGATGTTCAACGTTTAAAATACTCATTTGCTATATTCCTTTATTATCAATTTATTGTGATATTTCTATAACTGCATCCAATGTATTATACTTGATATCAACCCTTGATGTAAAGCCAAATCTCCCCTCTGTTTCCCTTGCCAACTATCCCAAAATCGCGTATCCTTATAACAGATAAAAAATCTCATATACAAAGGAGCAACTTTTATGGCAAAGATCGATCATGCAGCAATCCGCACTTCTTCTTATGAAGATGCACAAAAATTTTTTGAGGATGTTTTTGACATGCACATGTGGCGTGAAATCGGGGAGAAACCGGAACGTAAATGCTGGTTCCGCGAAGGCATCCAGCTTTGTGAAGTTTCCACAGTCAACCCAGAAGTTGAAAATGGTTATGACCATATTTCCATCGCTGTTGATTCTGTTGAAGAAACCATGGAGAAGATCAAATCTTATCCGGTAAAACCAATCAATGACCACTGGTTCTCTCTTCCGGATGGTACCCGGATCGAGCTGAAACTGCTGGCTAACTGGAAGGTGAATGACTGAAAAGAATCCAAAATAAAACGGATCTGTCTGAGAATAATTTATTTACAATTCCCTCTCATCAGATCCGTTTTTATCTTTTATAATATTTTTTTACATGCTGATAATTCCCAGAACATTGGCAATAGAACTTATCAGTACAATGATCAGACAGACAGGTGCCAGATATCTGATAAAGAACTTATACAGCCCTTTTCTGCGGAATTTGGATGACTGTTCGATTTCTGCCGCAATCTTGTCATAGCCAACAACACGCGTCACCAGGAAGCAGGTTGCAAGTGCTGCCAGCGGCATCATCACGGAGTTGGTCATAAAATCAAAGAAATCCAGGAAATTCATTCCGAAAATCTTCAGAAAATCCAAAACTCCATATCCCATGGAAGATGCGCTTCCAAACACAAGCATGATCACAACCATAAGAATGCAGCATTTTGCCCGGCCCCAGTGAAGTTCATCCATAAAAGTGGATACGCTGGTCTCCATAAGAGATACTGCACTGGTCAGTGCTGCCAGAAGAACCAGAACAAAAAACAGGATTCCTGCTCCAGTTCCCACTCCCATTGTTGCAAAAACCTTCGGCAGTGTAATAAACATCAGGGATGGTCCCGCCTGCAGTGTCTCCGGATTTCCGCCGGAAAAAGCAAATACCGCCGGAATGATCATCAGACCTGCCAGGATCGCAATTCCCGTGTCAAAGATTTCTACCTGAGTAGTAGACTGCTCTATATCCAGCTTCTTGTGCATATAAGAACCATAAGTGTACAGGATTCCCATAGCAATGGACAGCGAATAGAACATCTGTCCCATAGCTGCTACAACTGTCATCCAGGAAAAATTATCCAGATTCGGAACCAGGAAATATTTTACGCCTGCCATAGCTCCCGGCCGGCTCATGGAATATATTGCAACGATCACTGCCAGAACCACAAGTACAGGCATCATGATCTTTGACATACGTTCCACACCGTTCTTAACGCCTCCAAGGATGATGGCAAATACCAGCACTGCAAATACAAGGAACCACGCTTCTGCCTGCCAGGAATCAGCAATAAATGTTCCAAAGTAACCATCTTCCGAAACTTTCTGCACATTTCCTCTAAGATATTCCACCAGATACTTAATAACCCAGCCGCCGATGGTACTGTAATACGGCACGATCAGCATCGGGATCACTGCATTCAGCCAGCCGCCAATCTTAAACGGTGCACTCTTTCCAAAATGCTCAAATGCTCCTACCGGACTCTTCCTTGTCATTCGTCCAAGTGCTGTCTCAGACATGATCAGGACATATCCAAATGACACCGTCAGCAAGATATAAACCAGCAGGAACATTCCGCCCCCGTACTTCGCTGCCAGGTATGGAAAACGCCAGATATTTCCCAGACCTACTGCAGATCCGGCCACAGCCAGCACATAACCCAGTTTCCCGGAAAAACGCCCACGCTGGTGACTGTGACCAGATTTTTTTGCTTCACTCATCCATAACCCCTCCTTAAATTTCATGTGTGAAAAAACCTCTCACAGGATCGTTCCTATGAGAGGTCTGCATGATGATATAGTATCAAAAAATATGGAAAATGTCAAAAGAAAGCCGATGCTCTTTTCGTCCGTATTGTTCTATGATATAATATCTTTGTTGTTCACCCGAAACCCGGCAACGGGAGGAGGTGAGTTCATATGGAAATCGTCATTTCTTTTTGCCTATCGGCATTATATCATACGCAATTTTTCTTTACAATATGCTCAATATACTTTTTAAGACTTCCAAACCTTTTCCATATATAAAAAAGCCCCAGAAACCAAAAGGTTCCCGGGGTCTGATGTTCTGATATTCGATATATCGGTTGATTATCGTTTGGATAACTCCGAACGCCTATTTCCGGGCATTTTTCAAGCGTTTGTTCGTTACCTGTGTTTTACGCATATTTTCTCAAACACTTTCCTGCTTTTTTATTGTAATTCACTTTTGAATATTTTACGTATTTTACGTATATTTTTATTGACATTACGTAAAATACGTGTTATTATATACTTGTAAGGAGGAAACAATACAAATGAGATTTCGAGAAATTGAAAAAATAGTCCTCAATGACGGATGGGAGTTAGTAGATGTGAGAGGTTCACATCACCAATACAAACACCCAACCAAAACGGGAAAAGTTACAATCCCAAATCATCGAGGCGACATTCCTCAAAGGGTTGTCAACTCCATACTCAAACAGGCGGGTCTCAAATGAGACCTGCCACCCATTAAAGAAAGGAGCGTTATCATGAATTATATTTATCCTGCTGTTTTTTATCCGGAGGACGACGGGAGATATTCCGTTATTTTCCCCGACCTCAATGATTTAGCAACTTACGGAGATAACCTTGCGGACGCTTTCGCAATGGCTCAAGAGGCTTGCGGTCAGTATTTATTCACATCCTTGCGTGATGGTGATGTTCTTCCCGCTCCGACCCCTCTTGATGCAGTCGAAAAGGACGAGGATGCAGCACTTGTCAATTTGATTTGTGTCAACCTCGACGAATACGCCCGTGCGTACAATGACAAGGCAGTCAAGAAAACTTTGAGTATTCCTGCATGGCTCAATACTGCATGTGAAAATTACGGTATCAACTATTCAAAAGTTTTGCAGGATGCGTTGATTGCCAAAATTCAAGCACGTTCATAAATCCATTATAACACAAGGACGACACCCGTTTCCGGATGCCGTCCTCTTTTTGTCTGTATACTCTTATAACTGTTCAAACTGTACATGCTCGGATTCTCCGGAGAGATAAAGGTCTCCGATTGTTCTGACCATCTTCTTTCCGTCCACAACATGAATCTCTTTCACATAATATGACTGCCCTCTGATAGCACGACCGCAGATGTTCTCATTGCTCCACGCTGCGGAACGTCTGATGTTGAGTGAGCCGTCACAAATGACTGTCACTTTCATTTTTCCCTGTGGGATGATGACTTTGTCCTCCGGCTCGTTCTCCGCGTCCTGTGGCTCTGTATTTGCCCCATTCTCGCCCGTTTCCGGTTCAGACGGAGGATTTGTAGCCTCTGCATCGTTTGAGGCTGTTTCTCCGTCCTCTGCGTCCTCCTGCTGCCCTGCTGCATCCTCGTCACTCTTGAATGTTGTCATTTTCTCAACGGTTTCTGCATCGACCGTTCCGACCTTGTTTCCGTCCGCATCGTATGCGTTGACGCTGCCGTCCGGATTTGTCTGCAATGCTCCCTCCGGAACATTGTCCGTGAGTGAGCCGATGACGTTTCCGTTTTCATCCCACACAACAAAACTCTCGTCCTTTGCTGCTGCTTTCATTGCTCCCTCGATGGTCTTGTACTCTTTGCAGTCCTCTTTCTTGAACTCTGTTCCTTTGCCTAAATAGTATAACATGATTATCCCTCCTATTTGCTCAAATACTTGCTTGACGCATATCCGACGATATTCTTGTAAACCACATACAACCATTTCACACCGTTGCAATCGTTATAATATCCATAGCACTGGACTTTCTCGCCGTTTTTCATCACCGCAAGGATTGACTTTCCTGTTCCTGCTCCCGCACGGAGATTCAATCCGGATACAATCACCTTGTAAGTTCCTGCAAGGCTCTTGTTGAACCCATGTGCAACGTCGACCTTTGCATTGCTCTTGACTGGTGTTGTGTTGGATTCTGTACACTTGTGCTTTCTCCATAGGTGAGACATTTTCTCGTTGCAAATTGCTGTCAACCATGGTTATCACGGCGGTATCGTCATCCATCTCACGGACAATCGCCTTGATATCCGCTTTTCCGGCAAGCTCCGAAGCACGGAACCTTCGGTGTCCGGAGACAACCTCAAATTTTCCGTCCTCCGTAGGACGAACCAGAATCGGGTTAATCACGCCACCAGCCATGATGCTGTCGATGGTATCCTGCATCAGCTCATCGTCATCTCTGACTT
>CAVBVT010000047.1:0-19418 GCA_963598855.1 Eggerthellaceae bacterium | reverse complement strand
ACTTCAAGGTCTCCGAAAGATTTATGTACCTGCGAACATTTCACCATTACTTCGCTCATCAGAGTCATCTCCTTTACCGTCTTTTATTCTTTCTTGTTATTCGTTTGCAGCCTGGAAGTCTTCCAGCGTTTCTTCTTCAAATACACCATTGTCCGGCATACTTGTTACACCGCTGTCGCTTCCGAGATATTCTTCTGCCAGTTTGGCCAGTGTTCCGTCGTAATACAGCTGTGGAAGATATTTGTCAATGATATCTGCGATCTGCTGTCCTTTATCTGTCTGTGCCAGAAGGAAATATGCAAACTCACCGACACACATTTCATCTGAGAAATACAGTCTGTCAGCAATTCCCGCTTCTTCTGCAATGGAACGGGCTGCAAACGGGTCATTTATTGTGGCATCCGCCCTTCCGTTTATAATTCCATCCAACATCTGAGGAGTCGTTCCATCCATATACTCTATCGTAAACGCACCGGGATTTTCTTCCAGATATTCCTCTTCCAGGGCTGCAGTAGAATCTCCCACAATGGCACCTACTTTTTTGCCTTTCAGATCATCCAGTGTGTCCATCGGATCATCCACGGCAGAAATAATCGCTGATCCGGCATACAGGAACGGATATTTCGGATACAGATACATCTCTTCGCGTTCTTCTGATTTATAGATCTGACAGGTTACGATATCATATTTATCTGCGTCAAGTCCCGGCAGCATAGAATCCCACTGGGTGTAACTGAACTCACATTCAATTTCCGGTGCGATTTCGTCAATCGCTTTCAGTACTTCAATATCATATCCTGTAAGATTTTCATCTTCATCCACATAAGTATACGGTTTGTACTCCGGTAAACCTGCAACTCTTACCTTTATCACTTCATCGGAGGAATCACTGCTGTCATCCGCCCCATATACAGCCATACTTCCAGTTAATGTTACTGCCATTACCATAATAAGTGCTAATGCTCTTTTTTTCATAAAACATCCTCCTCTGCCCTTGGATAACAGTTTACCACTCAGCTTTTCAGTTTGTTTACTCGTTTGCAGCCTGGAAGTCTTCCAGTGTTTCTTCTTCAAAGAAGCCGTTTTCTGCCATGCTTGTTACACCGCTGTCGCTTCCGAGATATTTTTCTGCAAGTTTGGCAAGTGTTCCATTATAGTAGAGTTCCGGAAGATATTTATCAAAAATATCTGCGATTTCCTGTCCTTTGTCTGTTTTTGCAAACAGGAAATAGGAAAATCCGCCATTGTAGATGTCATCAGAAATATGGAGTCTATCCTCAATTCCTGCAACCTGTGCCTTGGAAAATGCAGCAGACGGATCATTGACTGTTGCATCTACACGGCCGTTGACAATTTCATCCAGCATCTGCGGAAGAGTTCCGTCCAGATATTCCAGTGTAAATGCATCCGGATTTTCATCCAGATACTGTTCCATCTGGGTTGTAAAGGAGCTTCCTACGATAGCACCTACTTTTTTGCCTTTCAGATCTTCGAAGCTGTCCAGCGGGTCATCAGCAGTGGAAATAACTGCAGAACCTGCGAAAAGGAACGGATATTTCGGATACAGATACATTTCTTTTCTCTCATCGGTCTCACCGAGCTGATTACTTACCACATCAAATTTATCTGCATCAAGACCCGGAAGAAGTGTATCCCACTGTGTATAACTGTATTCACATTCGATCTCAGGCGCAAGTTCATCGATTGCCTTGATTACTTCGATATCATAACCGGTAATGTTGTCATCTTCATCTACATAGGTATATGGCTCATAGTCTGCGGTTCCTGCTACTCTGACCTTAATTACATCACTGCTGGAATCTTCATCCTTTGACGCGCCGTATACAGGCATGCTCACTGCCACTACCATAACCATTACTGCTGCAAATAATCTTTTTTTCATAATCGTGTCCTCCTCGTTAATTCCCTTGTTTATTATAGTAACTATATATCATACCATACCCCCGTTACGGGATATGGTACGGTAAAAAAGAAGCCGAGACTCTCCCCTTTTCGGTATCATCTTCGACTTCCTTTTATCCCTATATTTTATTTTCCGTATGCGATTTCCAATGCATTCAGGAAATCATGAATAATATCTTCTTCCTCTTCAATTCCAACCGAAACGCGAAGCAAACCGTTGGTGATTCCCATCTTTAAACGCTCTTCTTCCGGGACATTCTCATGTGAAGAAAGTGGCGGATAGGAAAGTGTGGTTCTGTAACCCCCAAGCGTCATCGCATAATGAGCAAGATTCATACTCCGCAGGAACAGGTTCATCTTATCTCTGTCTTCATCAATCTCAAAGCTGAGCATCCCTCCATAATATGGTCCGAATTCTTTTTCTGCGATGCTATGCTGTTTATTGGATGCCAGTCCCGGATAATTTACCTTTTTTACATAAGGGGATTTCTCCAGGGCCTCTGCCAGGGCTGCCGCATTCCTACTCTGCTTCTTTATCCTAAGATCCAATGTACGGATTCCTCTGCAGATCAGCCATGACGAAAACGGATCGGACTGGGAACCAAGCAACACCTGCAGGTCATGAATCTTATTAATCATTTCCGCACTGCCTGTAGCAGCTCCGCATACTGCATCCGAATGACCGTTTGCAAACTTTGTCAGACTGTTTACTACAATATCCGCACCCAGCTTCAGAGGCTGAACCAGAGCACCTGTCATAAATGTGTTATCTACGATAAGTATCGCATGATTCTCATGTGCGATATCTGCGATCGCCTGAAGATCAGGAACCTCTACCAGCGGATTGGATACCGTTTCTGTATACAGCATTACTGTATTCGGCTGGATTTTTGATTTTACATCTTCGAGATCTGTGAAATCCGCATAAGACGTTTCTACCTTATATTTCTTTAAGATATCTTCAAATATCTCAATGGATTCTCCATATAAGGTTCTGTCCGAAAGGATGTGATCCCCTGCTTTTGTATTTGTTATAATTGCACTTGAAATAGCCGCCATACCTGATGAACAGGAAACAGAAGCTTCCCCGCCCTCCAGACAGGTGATCAGTTCATTTAATGCTGTCCTGTTCGGATTCCGGTTTCTGTTATAGCAGTATCCGCTTACATCATATCTTCTCTGCAGATCCTCCAGATCATTTACATTATGTGCAGTAGACATATGTATTGGAAGCGCTTCCGGATGAGTTGTTTCCAGATTGAAATAAGCGCCTTCATTCAACAGCCTTGTCTCAAACTGCCAGCTTTCCTCAATTTTACCTACCATAGCAAAATCCTCCTTGTATGATATAGTCCGCAATAGGATATAAGAAATGATTTCTGCTTTTGTCAATTTTCGTAAAAAAAAGCAAAGTACACCTTGTTCTAGGCGCCTTTGCCATATCTTTTACATTCATAATTAAGTTAGCTATTGCTACATAATATTACAAAATATTCACTTATGTCAAGCATTATCTTTTTTTATCTCCTGCTTTCGACACGCTTATCATAAACTCTGTTTCTGTAACAGAGTCAAGGGCGAATTTCATTTTTGTAAAATATGCTTGACTCTTACTCTGTAACAGATTGTATAACAGATACAAATATACAAAAATCAGGAGGAAAAAAAATATGGGTATCATAAAATTATTTTATCGTAATCAACCTGATCCGAAAAATCCTTCTTCTGAAACAGGCATTGACTTCTGTACCGGATCGCTCTTAAAGAAAATATTGATATTTTCTGTCCCTGTGATCATAACAAATGTACTCCAGCTTCTTTTTAATGCTACCGCTATGGTTATTGTGGGACAATTTAACGGAGATCAGGCTCTGGCTGCTGTTGGTTCTACTTCATCTCTTGTTTCACTGATCGTCAGTGTCTTTAACGGAGTTTCCGTAGGTGCCGGAGTAATCACTGCCAACTATTATGGTGCCCGCAATAAGGCTGCCGTATCCGAAACTGTCCACACTTCCATGATCCTATCGGTGTTTCTGGGAATTTTGCTGCTTTTTATCGGACAGTTCTTTTCTCGCCAAATCCTCGTCCTTATGAATTCTCCGGCAGATGTAATTGATCTATCTGCTCTGTATCTGCGCTGTTACTTCTATTGTATGCCTGCATTCATGGTCTATAATTTCGGAAGTGCCATTGTACGTGCCTCCGGTGATTCCAGGCATCCACTGTATTATCTCACCTTCTGCGGTCTGATCAATGTGCTTCTCAGTTTTCTTTTTGTAGGAATTTTTCATCTGAGTGTTACAGGTGCTGGGCTGGCAACCGTAGTTTCCCAGTACATATCTGCCCTTCTTATCATTCAGCACCTTAGAAAAGAGCAAGGCTGCTTTCATCTCTCCTGGAAAAAGCTGCGTTTTTCTTCCAGGTATGGTTTTGAGATTTTTAAGGTCGGATTTCCTATTGGACTGCGCAGTGTAGCTATGCCGGTTTCCAACGTACTGATCCAGTCATCGATCAACAGCTTCGGTGCTGTTGTGATTGCCGGAAACTCAGCCGCTGTCAGCCTTGAAAATATGATCTATGCGGTTCTGGAATCTATTCAGCAGACGCTTATCACTGTTACAGGTCAGAACTATGGAGCCGGAAAACACGACCGTATTATCCATGCCTTTCATATATGTATGGTTTATGTTTCCATCGTCACACTTTTCCTTGGTATTACCGTAAATATCTGCAGCATTCCTCTTCTTCGCCTCTATACCTCCGGAGAAGAAGCTCTGGCAATCGGCGTACTGAGACTGCGTCTGGTAAACCTTCCTTATATTCTATGCGGGATCATGGAGGTCGCCGGTGCTGTACTAAGTGGAGCCGGATATTCTCTTCCTCCTATGATCATCTCTGTGATCGGTGTCAGTGGTCTTCGTATTCTGTGGGTACTGACTGTTTTTCGGATGCACCCTATTCTCGAATCCCTCTATCTGTCCTATCCGGTTTCATGGGGAGTCACGTTTATCGGACAGTATCTGTGCTTCCGGCTTCTCTGGAAACACCTTATGAAAAAAAATCAAATTACTACTTGACTCTCTTTCTGTAACAAGGTTTATACCATAGGTAAGACATTTCAAAGCGGTTTGTTCTGCAGCCTGCTGTTTTATCATTACCGATCAGTAACGCTTTGCAGATTCGTAACGCAATTTCACGAAACGGAGGATAATTATTATGGAAAAATTTGAGTTTGACGATATCTCTTTCAGCGAAGATACAAGAATTCTTTATGAGGGACATCATATTGACGGTGTAGACCTTGCACCAGAAGCATTTCCTTTATTTATGACAAGTGCATTTAACATGGGAAACCTTGACGATGTAGAGCACACCTATGATACCAAGGGCTACACCTACATCCGTACAAGAAACCCTAACCGAAAAGCCCTGGCTGATGTTCTTACTTATCTGGAACAGGGAAAAGATACACTGATCTTCTCATCTGGTATGGGTGCGATCACAACTACTTATTTCGCTCTTCTTCAGCCGGGAGATCATATGATCTGTAACGAAAACATCTACGGCGAAACCTTCGATGCGATCACTTCTCTGGTAAAGAATTACGGGGTAACTACTACCTTCGTTCCGTTTGACGATCTGGATGCAGTAAAAGCTGCTGTACAGCCAAATACAAAAATGTTATATACAGAGGTAGCCAGCAACCCTACAGACCGTCTCTGTGATATCGGTGCGATCGCAGAAATCGCACATGAAGGCGGAGCACTTCTGATGGTTGACAATACCTTCACTACTCCTATCTGCATCAAACCACTGACACTGGGAGCTGACATCGTAATCAACAGTCTGACAAAATTCCTCAACGGACATTCCGATGCCCTTGCAGGATCTATCACAGTCAAGGATATGGCTCTTTTTGAAAAAATCCATACTGTAAGAATGCTGACCGGAACCTCCGGATGCCCGTTTGCATCCTTTATGGTTTTCCGTGGAATCCACACATCAGAGCTTCGTATCAAAAAACAATGCGAAAACGCTGCAAAGCTTGCTCTCGCCCTTGCCGAAAATCCACACGTATCTGTCGTTAACCATCCAGCTGTAGAACAGCATCCACAGTATGAATTAGGCAAAAAGCTCTTCTCCTCTCCATATCGTGCAACTGGTATGTTCAGTTTCGAGATGCCAGATGACCGTGAGAAGATCAATGCATTCATGGATAAGCTGCACATTGCTCATTATGCACCTACACTGGGCGGTATCCGCACAACACTTTCTTACCCGCTTCTTTCTTCCCATATGCACGTTCCGGAAGAAGATCGTAAGAAAATGCACATCACCGGTGGCTTGATGCGAGTTTCCACCGGAATCGAAGATGCCGAGGACCTGATCAAGGATTTCACAAATGCCCTTAAAGTTTTTGACTGATCTCCTTCGTATCCATATATGTCACTCATGACAGAGAAAGGGACTGCCGGAAGGCAGCCCTCTTTCTCTGTCGTACAATATGATACAAATCAGCTGGCAGAACACTCCATCTACCGTATCGTTTCCGGATACTCCACTCCCTCCGGCATGGGATCCCACTCATTAAGTCCCAGGCTCTGCTTAAACTTTGCCTGCTCCAGGGTAAGGTGCGGAAGATCGTCACGGAGATAATCTATCAGCTCGCCGATGCCTTCCCTCGTCTTATTATTTACCAAAAAGATACGCTCACAGCCCATATTCTCCATCCACTGTCTAACCATCGGGATATTGGCATGAGGGGAATCTACCTTCGTGATAATTCCGATCAGCGGGCGGAGGAGAAAATTTCTGCTGCCGTCGCTGAACAGGTTGAATGGCTCATTGGCCGCCTGTACAATAGCAACCACATCCGCCTCAAAGGAAAAGCAGGCAAGCCCTACACTGAAATGCTTAGACTCCGCATACTCTCCCGGTGAATCAATGGTATCTTCATTTGTATTTGTATACTGTGTCTTATGATAATGAAGCTCTTCCCCCTTCAACGCCTGTGTCAAGGAAGTCTTACCTGCCTCACTTCGACCCATCAGAAAAATTTTTTTCATTTTTTATCCCGTCCTGCTCTAGCTTCTGTGAATCTCGCAGACATCAAACTTCAATGTCTCATGAAAAAAACGTACCACCTCTTCTACAGCTGTCATCACTTCCGTAAAACCACCCGTCAGAATCAGCGTCCCACAGAAACGATCCATAAATCCAACTTCCACGTGAGCCGCCTTCACCGCTACATCTGCCGCAACCACAATCGCCTCCCAGGGTGTGACTCTGACCATGCCGATCGCATCTCCCTTGTGATCCTCGCCCTCATGAACACCGATATGTAACGCAAGATTCTCATATACTGATTTATCACTTGGTGTAAAAACATGTGCAAAGGAAAGCTCCTTTCCAGGTACCCGCACCCGGGTCAGGCGAAGTCTTTTCCCCTTAAGATTCTCATAGTCTTCATGAAAAAGCCGCTCCAGCAGCTCTTCCTTCGTTATCTTTTCTCCCATGTGCCCTTCCTCACCTCTTGGTGATTTTGCAGACTACATATCCAAGAGTATCACGGAAATAGTCTACGACCTCTTCCATCGCTGTCTGCACGTCGGAAATCTCTCCCGTTATGATCATGGTTCCTGTAAAACGATCTGCAAATCCAAGATATACATTACCGCTCTTCACTGCGATATCTGATGCGATAACAGCGGACTCGGAAGGTGTCATATTCATGATTCCGATTGCAGATGAGCCATAGTCCACCTGTGGATTCAGTCCAAGCTTCTGATATATGATTGGTGCCGGGCCTCCCATGATATGGGCAAATGTAATCTCCTTACCAGCTACGGTTTCCTGTACGATTCTGATCTGATCCTTATGTTCATCTGCCATTGATGGTTCCTCTCTTTCAAAAATTCGTATTCTTATCGACCAACCTAATATTCGATAAGCCGGATTTCACGCATCCGGCTTATCGTATCTCTAGTATCAATTTTACTATCTGCCTATTTTAATGTCAAGACAATTCTTAATAAATAAGGCAAAAAAACAATAGTTTTTATTTGAAAGTCAACAGAAAACAACATATCTTTTTTCATTAAGGCAACAAAATCTTTATAATTTCACACAAAACAACGCCCATCAGAATTCAAACACCCTCTTAATACTGTCATAATGCAGGAATTTCCCTTCCGCTGCAAATTCTCTGATCTGATCCAGGGTAGCAAACATATATCCATCCGTCTCCTCGGTCTGGAGATTCAGATCCCTGTCCTTTACATCCATGACAAAACGGTATACATCCACAAAATAATTGTCACCTTCTCCGGGGTTCTCTCTTTTATATGTAAAAAGATATCCTCCCTCTGCCTCTCTGACATCCAGTCCTGTTTCCTCCTTTACTTCGCGCAGAACCGCATCCATGGATTCCTCCCCTGCCTGGGCAGCACCACCGGAAACCTCCCACCAGCCCGGAGCCCAGGCCTTTGTCATCACACGTTTGGTGATAAGAAATGTTTTGTCCGGTCTTGCCACAACTCCTAAGACTGTCAGATGATACTCTCCCTCTTTCAGACACCAGTCATTGCGCTTCATGGTACGTCCTGTCGGTTTCTTATCTGCATCATAAATATCCCAGAATTCCATATTTTCTATCTCCTGTAGCTTTTTATTTGTTATGATAACACGTGAAAGCGCGCAATGCAAACCACAGACCACATTTATGCTCCATCTGGAAAAATCTATAGATTATTTTTATTATATTACTTGTATTATGAATTAGTTTTATAAATTGTTTTGTTATATAATTAACACAAACAAACGACTCTATTTAATATAACCAGGGAGGTTTTTCCAGATGAAGAATGATTATCCGCATATTTTTTCCCCATTAACCGTTAAAAATATGACTATCAAGAACCGTATTGTTATGATGCCGATGGGCACCAACTATGGTGAACAGAACGGCGAAATGAGTTTTCTTCACATCAACTATTATGAGCAGCGTGCAAAGGGTGGCACAGGCCTCATTATCGTAGAGAACGCAAGCATCGATTCCCCTCAGGGTTCCAACGGAACTACTCAGCTGCGCATCGATCACGACAATTATCTTCCACGTCTTTTCAAATTCTGTGAGAACATCCACAGATACGGAACAAAGATTGCGATTCAGATCAACCATGCAGGTGCTTCCGCTGTTTCTTCCAGAATCAACATGCAGCCGGTTTCCGCATCCGATGTTCCGTCCAAAGAAGGCGGCGAGATCCCGCGTCCTCTTTCCAAAGAAGAGATCCTTCATATCGTAAAGAAATAT
Organism: Eggerthellaceae bacterium; assembly: GCA_963598855.1. Classification (GTDB taxonomy): domain Bacteria; phylum Bacillota; class Clostridia; order Lachnospirales; family Lachnospiraceae; genus Blautia_A. The sequence continues at coordinate 10,183 of CAVBVT010000047.1, read as the reverse complement.
GGCGAGGCTGCAAAACGTGCACAGACAGCTGGTTTTGACGCAGTAGAGATCCACGCTGGACATTCCTACCTGATCAGCCAGTTCCTCTCCCCACTCACAAACAAACGTACAGACGAGTTCGGCGGTTCTGTTGAAAACCGTACCCGTTTCTGCCGCATGGTCATTGACGAGGTAAGAAAACAGGTCGGACCTTTCTTCCCGATCATGCTCCGTCTAAGTGCTGATGAGCTGATGGAAGGTGGAAATACTCTGGAAGATACACTGGAGTATCTGGATTACCTTCAGGAAGAAGTTGATATCTTTGACGTTTCCTGTGGTCTCAACGGTTCCATCCAGTATCAGATCGATGCCAACTACCTTCCGGATGGATGGCGCTCCTACATGGCAAAAGCTGTAAAAGAGAAATTTAACAAACCATGTATCTCCATGGGTAATATCCGTGACCCGAAGGTTGCTGAGAGGATCCTCGCTGACGGCGACGCAGACCTGATTGGTATGGGCCGTGGTCTCATCGCAGATCCTGCATGGGTAAACAAAATTGCCACAGGCCGTGAGTGCGATCTCCGCAAATGTATCTCCTGTAACGTTGGATGTGCAGGAAACCGTATCGGTGTAAACCGTCCGATCCGCTGTACAGTAAACCCATCTGTTCTTGAGGGCGATGTATATAAGAAACAGCATGTAAACAAAAACTGCAACGTAGTTGTTATCGGTGGCGGTACTGCCGGACTGGAAGCTGCCTGTACAGCCGCAGAGGTTGGCTGCAATACCTTTCTTCTGGAAAAAGGCAGCGAGCTTGGCGGACTTGCATCTTTAATCTCCAAGATTCCTGCAAAGAACCGTCTGGCTGACTTCCCTCACTACCTTATGCATCGTGCAGAACAGCTTGATAACCTTTACATCTTCAAAAATACAGAAGGAACACCAGAGAACATCCGTAAATTCCATCCAAACATCATCGTAAGTTCCACAGGTTCCGCTCCGCTTCTTCCTCCAATTACAGGACTGAAGGATCGTATTGACAAAGAGGACAGTGCTGTTTATTCTATTCTTGGTATGATCAGCCACATTAATGATTTTCCGAAGGATCTGGAAGGCAAAAAAGTTGTTGTTGTGGGCGGCGGTGCTGTAGGTCTTGATGTTGTGGAATTCTTTGCAGACAGAAATGCAGACATCTCTATCGTTGAGATGATGGATCAGATTGGCCGTGACCTTGATCCGGTCACCAAGAACGATACCAAGACCATGATGAAGAAACATAACGTACATCAGCTTACCAAAACTGCCCTCCTTGAGGTTAAGGATTCTTCCTTCCTTGTTAAAGGTGACGGTGAGGCTTATGAGCTTCCATTTGAGTACGGCTTCGTATGTCTTGGAATGAGAGCTCAGGGACAGCTTTACCAGAGCCTTACAGAGGCATTTGCTTCTGAGGATGTTGAAATCATGAACATTGGCGACAGCCAGAGAGCAAGAAGAATCATTGACGGTACCCAGGAAGGACGCAACATCCTTACCATTCTCGAGCAGAGAGGATACCTTTAATATCGCTATAACCTCCATCTGAACGTTTAAATACGCTTCGGGAGTGTCTATAGATTTTCCACGTCTTTCTCCCGCTGCAGCCGTCAGAAGAATATCCGCAACTTCTTCAGACCAATGTGGCGGGAGGTTTTTAAAAACAGAGATTTACCCAGATTTTACCAACGAGAGGAGTTATTACCATGTCAGAAAGAATCACAGGACACACAGAGCTCATCGGTCTTATGGCTTATCCGATCCGTCACTCCAGCTCTCCTGCCATGCAGAACGAAGCTTTCGCAAAGCTTGGCTATGATTACGCATACCTTGCATTTGAGGTTGGCGCAGATGAGATCGAGGATGCTGTAAAAGCGATCCGTACTCTGAAAATGAGAGGTTCCAACGTTTCCATGCCGAACAAAACTCTGGTAGGCCAGTACCTTGACGAGCTTTCACCGGCAGCAGAAATGTGCGGTGCCGTAAACACCATCGTAAATGATAACGGTCATCTTACAGGCCATATCACAGACGGTATCGGATTTATGGCTGCATTGAAAGACAACGATATTGATGTTATCGGAAAGAAAATGACTATCGTAGGAGCAGGCGGTGCTGCTACTGCTATTGAGATCCAGGCTGCACTTGACGGTGTAGGCGAGATCGTGATCTTCAACCGCAAGGATGAATTCTGGGACCGCGCAGTATCTACTGTTGAGAAGATCAACACCAAGACATCCAGCCATGCTGTTCTCTACGATCTTGCTGATCTTGACCAGCTGAAAAAAGAGATGGCTGACAGCTATCTTTTCGTAAATGCAACAGGCGTTGGAATGAAACCGCTGGAAGGCCAGTCCGTTGTTCCGGACAAATCCTACTTCCGTCCGGAGCTTATTGTTGTTGACGTGCCATACTCCCCTCTTGAAACCGCTATGCGTTCCATGGCAAAGGAAGTAGGCTGCAAGACAATGAATGGTCTTGGCATGATGCTTTTCCAGGGTTCTGCTGCATTTGAACTGTGGACCGGCGAGCCGATGCCGATCGAGCATATGAAAGAGATTCTTAATATCAGATACGACGACTAAGCAGATACTTGTTTCCGTCGTACCAGAAAGGACCATTATGAAAACAGTTCAGGTAAGAAATATCACAATTGGAGAGGGAAGACCGAAGATCTGTGTCCCGATTGTTGGACAGACAAAAGAAGATATCCTTCTTGAGGCAGGAACCTTCGCGAGAATCCCGGTAGACGTTGTAGAGTGGCGTGTTGACTGGTTCGAGGATGTCTTTGACACAGACAAAGTTCTTGATGTGGCAAAGGATCTCCAGACCGTTTTAAAGGATACTCCGATCCTCTTCACCTTCCGTACTGCCAAGGAAGGCGGAGAAAAAGCAATTTCCAACGAAGATTACAAAACCCTCAACATGGCTGTCGCAAAAAGCGGCTATGTAGATCTTATTGACGTAGAAGCCTTTACAGGCGAGGAGATCGTAAAAAGCATGATCCAGGAAGCTCACAGCTATGGTGTAAAAGTCATCGCTTCCAACCATGATTTTGATGCAACTCCTGAGAAAGATGAGATCGTGCGCCGTCTTCGCATGATGCAGGACTATGGTGCAGATATCCCGAAGATGGCTGTTATGCCTAAGAGCAAACAGGACGTACTTACCCTCTTAAGTGCCACACTGGAAATGTCCGAGCAGTTCGCCGACCGCCCGATCATTACCATGTCCATGGCAGGAACAGGTGTTGTCAGCCGTCTTACTGGCGAGACTTTTGGCTCCGCCCTTACCTTCGGTGCTGCTACAAAAGCTTCTGCACCGGGACAGATCAATGTCAACGAGCTTGAGCAGGTTCTTGACATCATCCACAAAAGCCTGTGATCCTGTAACCTCCCATAAAAAGGATCACGGCTTCATATGACAAAAAACGTAAATTATAGACCAAATTTTAATCCCATAAATAGCAAATCTATTAAAAATAATAATTAAAACAAATCTCATGACCCAATAAAAAGACAGAGCAGAATCATCAAAAAACATGGATTCTGCTCTGCCTTTTTTTCTATTCTCTTATTTTTCAGATTTTTCCTCGATTGCATTCTCCTCTTTCTTTCTGGGATCCCAGTTGGAAAGAAAGATATTCAGACCAAAACCAACCGCAAGCGCCCATGCGGATGCCCATGCAGTTCCCTGTGTAGCAAGTACAGCTGCCATAATTCCACCGATCATCTTATCACGGTCACTTTTACAGTAATCCATACCGATACGTGCGCAGACAAAAGCCTGGAACAGAAGCGTGATGGACGATGCTACACCGAAGATCGGCCGGAAGAAGCTTACTACCGGAATGATCAGCACACTCAGAAATGTGGCAATACGGAAGGAAGCCATACCTCCAAGGAGGGATTTCATAGCTTTCTTTCCCTCTTTGTAACGGATAGAAACAGACACAGTCATTCCAACCCATAACGGACCGGAAAGTGGAGGAAACGGCGCGATCACGGACAGGATCAGGTTTCTGATACCGCTGACAATATTTGACCTGCTGGAATTGAAATCAATATACTCATCATCTCTCGCCTGCCGTGCTTCCGCAACCAGAGTCTCTGTTGTGACAAAATCACCAAATGCGATAACATAGCATACAAGTGCAAGTGGCAGTGCCTTGATATACATGGATACCGGCGGGATGCCCACACCAAAAATGCTGACCTGCTCAATAATCTCCTTAAACTGTGGGATCTTAATAAAGGTACCGATCTCGAGACCTGGTTTGTCAAGCTCTCCTACCAGCACTCCTACCACCATCGCAAGTACATACGGGAACAGGTTTCCATATCTTGCTACCAGATCCAGAAGCTTGTTCGTCTTTCTCTTTTCCTGGTATTTATCGGAAAAGCTGATCAGGATCAAAAGACCTACTCCTGCTACGATCGCAAGTGGATATTTTCGCACATTTCCACCTTTCCCGATCTGTCCGGCCATAACCGTGATGGGGGCCGCAAGAAGGATTCCTCCCTTCACAGAATCCGGAACTGCATGGACAAACTTATCCGCCAGCTTGGTGATTCCCATAAATATAAAAACGATTCCCACCAACATCTGCAGTGCGATCATCGCCTGTATACGTTCCTTTCCCATCGGAAAACCTTCCAGAAAAACGATCGTAAGAGGAAGTGTCGGTGTGATCCACCCAGGTACTACCGGATCTCCCAGTAAGCTGTGGAGCATATAGAGCATTGTCTCAATGATGATGCAGCTCCATGCCAGCTCGTAAGGCAGTCCCAGATAATCTGTTAGATACGGAAGTGCTGCCAGTGCTGTTACTCCAAGAATCAGGCCTTGGATAAATTCTACCGATTCAATCTTGTAATGGATAAATGGTAAACGAACCTGAAATGGCCCAAACGGAATGTAGGGCAGTTCGTTTTCTCTCGTCTGTCTTGCTGCGCGTGCCATAACGATTCTCCTTTGTCTTTTTTACAATATAAACATTCGTTTCCTGTTTTTAACGTTCGTTAATTAACAAACATTTCAGAAAACAGCAAATTCCAACCCGAAATTCACTTCCGAATTGGACTTTGCATCACCGGAAATCAGACTTCCCTGTCCGATTTCACGTATTCTCCTGCTTTTTAATTATTCAGGCTTCTTTGCCACGGTTCATCTTAACAAACAGGGCAAGAAGGATTCCGACAAATGTCACTGCCATGTTGAGAAGCAGGATCATTCTCGGAGCACTTGTTCCGGCAGTCTTTGTAATGTAACCTGCCAGTGTCAGAATGGTATAGTTCGCAACACTGGATGCGATCATAACCATGGATGTTGCGGTTCCCTTGTTCTCCGGGAAAAACTCTGCTGTTGTAGAAACAGCCAGCTGGAGTACGCCACCTGCGCCTGCAAAACCGATAACAAATCCACCGATAAGGCAGATAGTCGGATTCTGAACAAAGTAGCACAGTCCCAGCATGATGAAAGAGATCAGCGGATAGATGATCAGGATGTTGATCTCCTTGAGTCCTCTTTTGATAAATGCTGAGGAACACAAAATTGCTGCAAAGGTTCCTATCGCATAGAAAGACTGAATCTTGGATGGATCACTTAAATTATAAAGCTTTCCAAGCTCCTGGTTACAGTTCAGCCACAGCATGAATGTGGAAGAGCTTGTAAATCCGATCAGTATTGCAGCAAAAGCTGCAGGAGTAATCTTGATTTTTGCCTTTTCTTTCTTTGCAGCTGTACCTGCTGCATTTCTTTCTGGGAATGGCAGGAACAGGATCAGGATTCCATCAATAAAGATTGCAGCACCTGCTACGATGAAAATGGTTCTGTAGGACATGTTCGCTGCAGCTACAAATCCGATCATAAACGGAAGCAGGAACTGACTGATACACATGGAGAATTTCGTAAACAGGTTCGCTACAGAAGGATTGTTCACGTAGATCTCCATACATGTAGGGCTTACGCAGGTATCCAAAAAGGAGTTTGCGATACCACCTACAATAGCAAAGGCATAGGCAACTCCCATAGACGGAGCAAATGCGATCCCCATAAAGTATGCTGCATAACAGATTACGCCGATGATTCCGCTTAATCTGCGTCCGAACTTGTCAGACAACGGACCGGAAAACGGAAGTGAGATCAGTCGTCCAAGTCCCAGTGCAGCGATTACAGATACTACCATACTGACATCCATGGTTCCGTCACTTAAAGCCTTTGCACCCCAGTGTGATGCAAGTTCCGGCTTGTACTGACCCATAATGGAAGCACCGATTCCGTGGATGAAATATGTAAAATACAGTGCAATAGAAGTAATTACTAAATTTTTCTTACCTGTTTGACTCATTTATCTTATTTCCCTTCGTTTTCAGCCTGGAATTTCTGGTACTCATCTGTAGGCATCTCAAGTCCTGTATAAAGTTTATAAGATGCGGCACCCTGCCACAGAAGCATTCCTTTTCCACCTACAGCAAGCTTTACGCCAGCTTCTTTTGCTTCTTTTACCATCTTTGTCTCTGCCGGGTTGTATACACAATCAGCAACCACAAGATCCTTATGGAACATAGACTTGTCAACCAAAGTAAGATCATCATGAGGCTTCATACCTGCAAGTGTTCCGTTTGCAAGGATGTCTGCATTTGCGATTTCTTCTCTCAATTTATCCTGCTCATCCAGGCAGTATACAGTTACCTTACAATCAGGCACTTCCTTTGCAAGCTTCTCAGCTGTTCCCTTTGCTCTGTCAAGGAACGCATCGTTCTGGTTGAAGATTGCAATGGAGGTTGCTCCGTCAAGAGCACACTGTACAGTAAGCGCTGTAGCTGCTCCACCTGCTCCTAAAACTACGATCTTTTTGCCACTAACTTCAACACCATTTTCTTTTAAGTTGCGGACAAATCCGATACCATCTGTGATATGTCCTACAAGCTTACCATCTTCATTTACGATAGTATTAACAGCACCGATAATCTTTGCAGCTGGTGAAAGTTCATCTACACACTGAGCGGCTTTGTTCTTGCAAGGCATAGTCACGTTGCAACCTCTCATTTTAAACAGGCGCATTGCGTCAAGTGCTGCCGGAACCTGATCCTCTTTGATATCAAATGCCATGTAAGCATAGTCCAGATTGTGGTACTGGAAGCTGAAGTTGTACATAGCCGGGGAGCCTGAATGTCCTACCGGGCTTCCGATCAGTGCGAGTAAACCTGTTGTTCCTTTAATTCTCTGTTCCATCTCTTTCTACCTCCTGTTTTTTATCAGGCAGACACCGGCGTATCTCCGGTGTCTGTCCAGAATATTCTTTTAAAGATATCTCTTAAAGCTTGGAAGCCACCTCATAAGCCTCTTTAGTCGCATCCAGTGCACGTCTCGCACGGATCGCATCTCCGATCACATGTGTCTCAGGCACAAGATCCTTGATCTTTTCTTCCAGCGGGTTGTAGTTGCGGAATCCCATGGAAAGGATTACAGAATCATAGCCTCTTGTCTCGTGACGTACTCCGTCAGCTGTCTCATATTCTACACCGTCCTCATAGAATTTGCATACCTTTGCTCCGGTGATCTCTTTGATTCCATATTCCTCAAAATCTTTCATCAGATATACTCTGTGCTCATGGATCACATCTGCACCTACAGTATCGCGGAACTCGATAACTGTTACATCATGCTCCTGCTCACCTAAGAATGCAGCTGTCTCGCAGCCTACCATTCCACCGCCGACAACAAGAACCTTTTTGCCAGCTGCTCTCTTGCCATCCAAAAGGTCAGAACCGTGGATAATGGCCGGGTTGTCGATTCCCTCGATCGGAAGGATCAGTGTCTTGGAACCAGTTGCGATGATCACGCTGTCTGGTTTCTCCTCTTTGATAAGCTCCGGAGTTACCTCACAGTTCATCACGATCTTCACGCCGTCTTTCTGGCAGCGGTGGATATAGCTGCGGATCATGTTTGTGATGTCACCTTTTCCTGGTGGGTAAGCAGCCAATCTCATGTTTCCGCCGAGAACATCTCCTGCCTCGTAAAGGGTTACTTCATGGCCTTTCTCTTTAGCGATAAACGCTGCACAAAGTCCTGCAACACCGCCACCGATCACCATAACCTTCTTCGAATTTTCTGTCTTGGCGATTGGCTCAGCCTCATGGCCAAGGAACGGGTTTGTCAGGCAACAGATCGGGTTTCCTGCATACATGTTTGCAACGCATCCCTGAAGACAGGCGATACATGGAGTCATATCCTCCAGACGCTCCTCAAGTGCTTTCTTCGGCATAGCTGGATCTGCAAGGCTCTGACGGCCAAATGCTACGAGGTCTGCTCTTCCTTCTTTTACCATCAGATCTGCGAACTGTGGCTCTGTATAACGTCCTACTGTGATCACCGGAATGTTTACTGCACGTTTGATCTCCTCAACCTCTGCTGCGGAAAATCCGCCGTGAACAACAGTCGGTGCCCACATGTACTCATCTTTGATATGAACAGCACGGGAAACATGAAGTCCGTCCAGTCCGCACTTCTCCAGATATGCTGCGATGGCTGCACTGTCATGAATATCAAGTCCGCCCGGAACCTCATCTGCACAGTTGATTCTTGCAAGGATCGCTATTTTTCCCTGTGTCGTTTTCTTAACTTCCTCGATGATCAGACGTGAAAAACGCATACGGTTCTCAAAGCATCCGCCGAACTCATCAACTCTCTTGTTTGTTCTTGGAGAAAGGAAGGTACTTACCAGATAACCATGTGCCATATGGATCTCAACAGCATCTGCTCCTGCTTCCATAGCTCTTCTTGCAGCTTCTCCGTATCCTTTGACCAGCTCGTAAACTTCCTCAGTTGTAAGCTGCTTCGGAATGTCGCGTCCACATACGGACGGAATGCTTGTTGCTGCTGTGATCGGTGCACCTGCGTTCTTTGCATTTCCCTCAGGACCTGCATTCTGAAGCTGGATAGAAACCATTGCCCCCTCTGCATGACATCCGTCAATTACCTTTCGAAAGCTCTCGATTGTAGTGTCATCATAGAGACATGGTTTACGCGGACCGCCTTTTGCGCCTTTGTGGACTACAGTAGCCTCGATCGTGATAAGACCAAAGCCTCCCTTTGCCCTCTCTTTGTAATACGCAGCGGACTGCTCGCTCATAGTTCCGTCTGTGTTCGCAAAGTTATTTCCCATTGGCGGAACAACAAATCTGTTTTTTACTGTCATAGGGCCGATTTCGATCGGCTGAAACATCGCATCGAATTTCATATGCGTTCTCCTTTCCTTTGAAAAAAAATTATTATTTTTCACGGTAACGCCCTGTAACCGGTATTGTATCGGAAACAGGGTGTCCATCTGAAATATTGTTTTCTTATATTAATCAGAGTACTTCCGGCCAAGCCTCTTCCAGTACCTTTTTTGTGTTCTCATATGTATGTTTAGCTGCATACTCAATGCCCTTTTCAAGGTTTGCATCGCTGATAACCTCTACACCGATAGCATTTGGTTTGATACCTTTTTCTTTGATCATTTTTACAAACGGTACGGTTGTTCCGATTCCTGTTCCAGGAGCAAGACGATCATGCATAGACTCATCTCTTAAGATTGTTGTTGCATATGGCCTTTCCCATACATCGTTGATCTGGATGGATACGATCTTGTCTGCCGGGATTCCCTCAAGTACGGAAAGCTCGATCGGCTGGTTTGCCCTTACCCAATGCCATGTATCAAGGATCAATTTTGCATTCTCGCAGTCAGCAGCCTTTACAACAGCCCAGCCTTTTTTCACATCCGGGATTCCGCTGTATGGCATTGGCTCAACACCGATGATGTATTTGCCTGCTCTGTGGCAGAGTTCGCGGAGCTTCTGTGCTGTGTACTCTACGGAATAGTTCTCCATCAGTCCGCAGTTGATCTGTTTTACGTTAAATAATTCACACATATGGAAGCAGAGCTGCTCTTTGTATTTCTGCTCGTAGGAACGATGCTCCTCAGCCCACTGCACGATGTACTCAACCTCTGTTACCTTCATGTCATATTTATCCAGGATTGCCAGGATATCCGCATCGAAAAGTCCCTCATTCAGAGCATCTACATAGGTTTCTGCCCTAAGGCCGATTCCCTCATAGCCAGCTTCCTTCGCTGCTTTTACACGGTCCTCAAATTTGCACTGATCTCCAAGTGTCCAGGAAC
>CAVBVT010000046.1:18539-19442 GCA_963598855.1 Eggerthellaceae bacterium | reverse complement strand
CATATTCCAAGAGGTAAATTCGTATGAAAAGAATGAAAAAATTTCTGGCAGTGATACCGGTGATCCTTGTTCTGATCCTGGCTCTGAGCGGGGTAAAAGTATGGAAAGGATACCGGGATACATTAATGAAAAATCAGGAGGATCAGCTTTTGACTTTGACAAAGATCCTCAGGGATAATATAGCAGTGGCAATGGAAGAGTATCAGAATGACCTGGATTTTCTGTGTGATGTGAAAGACACAGAGCAGGATGACTGTTATAAAAAATATCTGGAAAAGCAGAAAAATTTTATCTGCAATCTGTACCGGGAAACTTCCGATGGAAAAAGAAGTTATATTGCAGGTGAGATCGCTTTTCAGGATCTGTCACTTCTGGCGTCCTATCCCGATGACAGAAGTATCTGGCTGATGTCTGATACGGAAAAGAAATATTTTGTGCTGAAAGAAAAAATGAGTTCTGGTAATTGGCTGTGTATGGTTGTGGATGCAGGAAAGTATTATCAGCGTCTGATCTCGGATATTCATGTGGGAACCAACGGCTACATCATTGTCAAAAATAAAGAAGGCACCGTGATCATGCATCCGGATAAAGAACAGTGGGGACTGAATATCATTGCAGGCAGGAAGAAACGTTTTCCGGATCTGGATTATTCCAGCCTTGAAAATATGCTGAAAGAACAGAGGGACGGAAAAGAAGGGATTTCCCGATATTATTCTTACTGGTGGACGAAACCGGATGTAAAAAAAGTGGAAAAGATCAGCGCATACTGTTCCACAGAGATCGGAGACGATGCGTGGATCATCAGCGCGGTGATCGATTACGATGATTTTTACCGCCCTATTGTGGAGGGATTTTTGAAGCTTACCATGGTGTTTGTCAGCGCACTGCTGCTGGCAGGAATCC
>CAVBVT010000046.1:9938-18529 GCA_963598855.1 Eggerthellaceae bacterium | reverse complement strand
ATATGGAAGGTTGCTGATAAGAGTCCGGAAGTCCGCAAAAGAGATCGAAGACTTAAAAGAGCTGAATTCCCTTCTGGAGAGCGTACAGAAGAGCGAAAATGCCATTGCCCATCAGGAAAGACTGCAGATCATGGGAACAATGACAGGAGGGATCGCACACGAATTTAACAATTTCCTGACACCCATTATGGGACATGCGGAGCTTCTGATGATGGAACTGCCGGAAGGTTCCGAGGAACAGGACAGCGCAAAAGAGATTCTGGAAGCATCGGAAAAAGCAATGGATGTGGTAAAGCAGATCTCTTCCCTCAGCCGGAAAAATGTAGAGACTGTTTATAAAAGCATTCCTGTAAAAAAGATGATGCAGCGTGTTGTAAAAATGATCTCCTCTGTGTGCCCGCCGCAGATCACACTGGAAAGTGATATCCAGATCCAGGATGAATGCATTCTTGGAAATACCACGCAGTTAAATCAGGTAATTTTAAATATTTGTGTCAATGCGGTTCATGCAATTGGAAAGAAAGAAGGAAATATCAATATCCGATGTGAAAACATCACATCCGGGACCATGAAGGAAATTCTGAGAAAAGAGATTCCGGACACCTGGGAAAATTATATTTTTATCAGTATCAGAGATGACGGTTGCGGGATGGACAAGGATGTTCTGCGACAGATTTTTGATCCGTTTTTTACAACGAAAAAAGGCGGAGAAGGAACTGGCCTTGGACTTGCTCTGGCAGAGCAGATCATCACATCCCACAAAGGCTATATTTTTGCAGAAAGCCAGCCAGGACAGGGAAGTACTTTTTACATCGGGATTCCGGTCCTGGATGCAGGACAGAGTGAGATGGCTGTTACAGTATCGGAAAAACGGGAAATACAGATGCTTATTGCAGATGATAATGCAAAGGTACTTAAACTTCTCCGGGACAGTCTGGAAAAGATCGGGATCAGGGTCACAACCTGCGTGAACCTGGAAGAGGTTTCAGAAAAGCTTACAGAACAGGGAGTCGATGTGCTGGTTGTGGAAGAAAATATAGAAGGAAAAAGCGGCGTAGATTACTGTATGTCCATTGCAGGAAAGTATCCGGATATGATCCGTCTTATCAGTATTGACAGCATCAGCAAGGAGATCCTGGAAGCAAAAAACAAAGAGATCATCCATGGATACGTGGAAAAACCAATGTCAGACAGAAGCATTCTGGAAGCAGTCCGGGAGTGCCGGAAACAGGCAGGATCTTAACGTTTTCTGCGTATCTTAACAAACATTAAGACGAATAACTTTGTGGTGTAAGGTTGGGTCGTTATACTTGTATTCATCAAAGGGATAAAGGAGAAATACGATGAACGAAACAATGCTTGCACTGCTGGGATTTGTAACGATCATTACAGTTATCACATTACTTTTAAAGAATGTAACTGTACCGTCACTTGCATTTGTCAGCGTGGCAACGGTGACATCCGCGATCCTCGTTGCCACAGGAACTTTTTCTGTATCAGAAATGGGGGATTTTATTGCAGAGGGTGTAAAAGGTGTACACGCCACTGCGGCACTGTTCATTTTTTCCGTACTGTTTTTCGGAATTATGACAGACGTAGGAATGTTCGATAAGATTATCGGAGCATTAATGAAAAAAGTAGGTCATAATGTGGTGGGTGTAACACTTATGACGAGTATCATTGCCATGATCGCACATCTGGATGGAGCAGGAGCGGCTACTTTCCTGATCACAGTACCGGCCATGCTTCCAATCTACAAGAAACTGAAGATACGGCCTACAACCCTTCTTCTGATCTGTGTTACATCCATGGGTGTTATGAACCTTCTTCCATGGGGCGGACCTACCATGAGAGCTGCCACAGTACTTGGAATCGAGCCAAATGAACTGTGGATGCAGATCCTGCCTATGCAGATCGTAGGTATCATTATCGCACTTGCAACGGCTGTGTTCTGGGGATTTGTGGAGAAGAAACGTGGAGCAGGAGTGGCAGACGGTGAGGAAGTTTCCGGTACTCTCCAGGAGGAAACAAGAGAGTATGCAAGACCAAAGCTTTTCTGGTTCAATCTGATCCTTACACTTGTTGTGATCGTATGCCTTATTTTCGTAAAAGTACCGGCTTATTACGTATTTATGATCGGCTGTGCCATTGCGCTGCTTGTGAATTTCCACGGGGCATCTTTACAGAATAAGATCATCAAATCCCATGCAGGTCCTGCGATCATGATGTCTTCTACGATCCTCTGTGCGGGAGTATTCCTGGGAGTTATGGAAAATACGGGAATCATGAACAACATGGCAACTGTCCTTGCGGGATTTGTTCCGGAGTCCATGGGAAGATTCCTGCCGATCATCATTGGTGTTCTGGCTGTACCGCTGACACTGATGTTTGATACCGATTCCTTCTTCTTCGGACTGATGCCTGTGCTGATCGAGATCGCAGGAAAGTTTGGTGTGCTTCCGGCACATATCGCCATTGTTATGGTTGTATGCCGCAACTGTGCGACCTTCATCAGCCCGGTAGTACCGGCAACCTTCCTTGGAATCGGACTTGCAGATGTGGAGATCAAAGACCATATCAAGAGATGTTTTCCGTGGATCTGGGGAGTCAGCATTATCTGTCTGATCGCAGGACTGGTTCTTGGAGTGGTGAGAGTTTAAGTGAATAATTGGTTACAATAAAAAAGTATCAGGAGTTTCGATTTCAATGAGAAACGGAATCCTGGTACTTTTTTTGTATATCAGCGACTTAAGATTTCTTCGATTTTATCCTGCATTTCCGCAATCGTATGTTTCCGTGAGCGGGCGCATTCCTGTGCCTGGCAGTCGCAGATCAGACACTTCCGGAACGAAGGGCGGGAAAGTTTCTGACCGTCTGTGCCGATCACATCCATGTCAAACAGTCGGCCGTAGGGATGGTTTTCTTCAATCTGTGTGGTGAGATCCTTGATCTTTTCGGCAGAAGCAGAAACACAGAGCAGCATCTCAGAACCGGTGATATCATCAAAGATCCGGGACTCCAGAACTTCCAGATTTTCTTTTTCAAGAGATGCCATAAGAGCATCTTTCCCCGAGTCAAAGCCCTTCCGGATCAGTGGTGTGGTTTTGATGGGTCCTGGAATATTCATGCAAAAAGAGATCACAGGATTCTGATATTTTTCTATAAATTCATTCTGGATCTGTACACGTCTGTCACGGCAGTACATCATATCGGTAATGGTAACTTCCTGACCTTCCATGGTTTTCACTCCTTATCAATCATGTTAATAGTGGATTACATTTTCACTTGCCTGAATTTTGTCAATAACAGGTCTGGCATCCGGGCTTTTGAAATAGTTCAGTGTTGTTTCCGGAACCAGTTCCGCTAGAAGGGGCCAGTTTTCTTCTTTCAGAGCCTGCCTTACCGTGGAGGCACTGATAACGGCTCCCTTGTTTTCTTTACGGGGAACGATCACACATTTAATTCCGTTTTCCGGCAATTTTTCAGACATGATCTGATTGTAGATGCCGGTAACCAGGCTTGTGGGTTCTTCACCGACATAACGCCTGTTGATTCCAAGGGCTGAGGCAATTTTTGTAAAAACAGTCAGATCCAGCATGGCATGGCTCTCGATCACAGCCTGCTCATTCTTCTGGAAATAACTTGGAAAAGTGGCGTTGCTGATAATGTAAGGTCCACTGTCGTGATAACGGATGTTTTTAAGATGTGCAGTTCCCTCCATAACCAGTTTCTTACGCACGGAAAAAGGAACCAGGCTGGCATCTTCGCTGACGATAAAAAGATGAAGAATGTCATTTTCAGAAGCGGCTTTTTCCACCAGGTACTGATGTCCCAGAGTAAAGGGATTGGCGTTCATCACCAGGGCAGCAACGCGGGGAGCAGATTCCATCTGCTTCTCCAGGGAATTCAGATAACCGGAAAAGCCGGTGCGCTTATTTTCCATAAAAACGATCTGACCGTTGATCCGGGCGATTTCATAAAATCCAAGATTCCCGAAAAATCTTGCAGAATCACATTTTGTATAGAGAAAAAGATGTGTATTCCCCCGGGAAAACTGTACTTCGATCAGGTGGCTGACAATGGAATTCATCAGTCCCTCGCCCTGATGGGTGTGGCTCACTGCCATGCAGCGGAGGGTATTGCCAAAACAGCTTCCGGTTGCGATCAGATTCATCTCATCATCATACATCCCGCAGGTATAATCAAGGTTTGCATCCCTTCGGATCCCTTCAGCGGTGAGCAGTTCATCGACCAGACGGTTTCCGTATTTATCTGATGGATTAATTTGGGTGATGGTATAATCGGACATAATGGTCCTCCTTAGAATTCAAAATATATCATAATCTTATAATATTGGGAGTGGCATGTAAAGATTATCATAAAAAACTCCGTCTTGCCAGCTGCGTTGGTATATTTTATCACGCTGGAAAGATGGAGTTTTTAACCGAATTGAGTAAAGCATCTGATTCAATTACGTTCAATTACGAATATTCGTCTGAGTGGAGTCAGAATATTATTTTTCCAGATTCCGGTACCTGCGGGCGGGCCGGTAAATAAGCACTGCGATCAGGATAAGCAGAGCAGTTGTGGACAGGCTGACGGGATAAACGATCATCAGGCTGGAAAAATTGCGGTGGTTCGGGAATACGGCGTACACCCATGCAATCCTGGTTCCGCAGACACCGATGGTTGTAAGCAGTGCCGGAACAAAGGAGATCCCGAAACCTCGGAGATAACCGGACATGATCTCATAAAGCAGACTGAAAATGTAAGCGGAAAAAATAATGACCAGTCGGGTATAACCGATCGCAATGACCTGTGGATCACTGTTAAACAGAGAAAGCAGGAATTTTCCGCTGGAGAGCATCAGGATGGCAGCTACGGCAGTTGCCACCAGCCCTTCGGTCACGCATAACAGCAGAACTTTTTTGCATCGCCGGATCTGCTTTGCGCCATAATTCTGCCCTACAAAAGTTGTGCAGGCCTGACTGAAAGAGTTAAATACATAATATACCAGGATCTCAAGGTTAAAGGCTGCACTGGAAGCTGCGATCAAAAGCTGCTCCAGGATTCCGGTAGCAGCAACAGGAATGGCATACAGGGGAAGTTTATTCCAGATAGAACCATTTAGAATGTCCAGTTTATTGGACTTTGCTTGTAGACTCATAAAAAAACACCTCGTAAGTATTGTACATTATTCATACAAATGAAGTATACATCCAAACAGAAGGACTGGCAAATACCTGTTAACTATGATAGTATATAGCTGACAGGCATGATGAGGATGTCGAAGAGGAGAAGGGAGAAAAGGAATGAAAACAAGAAGATTAGGAAAAACAGAGCTTCAGGTCAGCGAGATCGGTTTTGGAGGGGAGTGGCTGGAGCGCCATCCGGAGGAAGAAAGTATTGAGCTGATCCATTATGCATCTGCATAGGGGATCAATATCCTGGACAGCTGGATGCCGGACCCGAAATCCAGAAATATCATTGGGGAGGGAATCAGGGAGAACCGTGACAAATGGTTTATCCAGGGACATATCGGATCAACATGGAAGGACGAGCAGTATTACCGCACCAGAGAGATGGAATATGTGCGTCCTGCATTTGAGGATCTTTTAAAAAGACTTCAGACAGACTATATTGATCTTGGCATGATCCATTACGTGGACTCTGAGGAGGAATGGGAAAATCTCCAGCATTCCGAATATATGGATTACGTGATGGAACTGAAGAGAACCGGCGTGATCCGTCACATCGGCATGAGTTCCCACAATCCGAAAGTAGCGAAAAAAACAGCAGAATCCGGATATGTGGAGATGATCCTTTTCAGTATTAATCCGGCTTTTGATATGCTTCCTGCAAGTGAAAATATTGATACCATGTTTGCGGAAGAATTTGACAGCAGCTTAAAAGGAAACGATGCAGACCGTGCCCGCCTGTACAAAGCATGCGAGGAAAATGATGTAGGGATCACAGTTATGAAAGGTTTTGCAGGGGGAAGACTTTTTGATGAAAAACGTTCTCCTTTCGGTGTAAGCCTGACACCGGTACAGTGCATCCATTACGCACTTACAAGACCTGCAGTCTGTTCCATCATGTGCGGCTATGATACGAAAGAGCAGGTCAATGATGCCGTAGCATATGAAACAGCAACTGAGGAAGAAAAAGATTACGCATCTGTGATCGCCAATGCACCGTTCCATTCCTATAAAGGAGAGTGCACTTATTGCGGACACTGCAAGCCATGTGCAGCAGAACTGGACATTGCCATGATCAATAAGTTCTATGATCTTGCCACCATGCAGCCGGAAGTCCCGGCAACTATAAAATCCCACTACGAACTTCTGGAGCACAAAGCCTCCGAATGCAGCGGCTGCCAGGAATGCGAAACCCGCTGCCCGTTTGGAGTGCCGATCGCAGAAAGGATGGAGAAAACTGCGAAGTTGTTTGGGTGTTGATAAGGGGAGAAATTCATGAAAACAGAACAGTACGTAATGGCCTACGGCATTGAGCAGGACAGGATCAGGGCGATCATTCCGGAGGGATTTGTTTCTCTGCGTCCGGTCCTTAGGATCAATGCAGAAATCCAGGATAATAAAAATGGCTACCTGGAATTTAACACACCGGTAGAAAAAGACGGAAACAGAGGCTGGCTGAATATCGGTTACTGGAATGAAGTACCATTTCAGAAAGAAGGAAAGACAACTACTTTTAAAACAGATTTCATTGAGATTTCTTTTACAGGAGTTGGAATCGAAGGTTCCTGCCCCGCAGAAAAAGACAATGCAGGATGCTACTTTCTGAAAGAAACACCGGAATTAAAAAAGCCGGAGACGATCACCGAGAATAAAGAATTCTGCGACTGTACATTTCAGTGGAAGTTTACTGAAAATGATGCCCATGGTGTCAGCATCGGCAAAACCCTTCCAGCCTACTTGGAAGAACAAAAAACAACATATCCCAGAGAAGCCTTTACAGCAGAAAATGCAGCAAAAATCCCATGCAGACAGGTGCTGGGAACATATAAAGTTATTTTTGAAAGATAAAGAAAAGATAACGGAAAAACAGTCATATAAGCCAGAAAACAGATTAAATACAGAGCAAGGGGAGGACCAGTTTATGTTTCGAAAAATGAGAAGATCCAAACAGGAATTAACCAAAGAAGAATGTATGGAAATCCTGAAAAAAGAACCACGGGGAGTACTTTCCGTGCAGGGAGAAAACGGCTATCCTTACGGAATGCCAATGACCCACTGGTATAACGAGAAAGATGGAAAAATCTACTTCCACGGAGCGAAATCCGGTCATAAGATCGATGCGATCAAGAACTGTGATAAAGTTTCATTCTGTGTTATGGACAAGGGATATCGAAAAGAAGGAGAATGGGCATTAAATATCCGAAGCGTCATTGTATTTGGACGTCTTCATACAGTGGAAGAACCGGAAAAAGTAACAGAAATATGCACAAATTTATGTGAAAAGTTCACAGATGATGAGGCATATGTGGAATATGAACTGGAACATTTCGGCTCCAAGGTTCTCTGTCTGGAGCTGGAACCGGAACATATATCCGGGAAACTGGTAAATGAGTCCTGAAAAATTGCTTGCGGAGAAGAACATTATGGAAAATACAGAGAAAAAAATAAAAGTCCTGATAAAGCCACAGTGTGACACGGAAATCCGAAATAGGTTTATAACAAAATTCGGAGAGAAATGTGAGTTTGTTTTTGAAGAAAATGCAACCAGGGATTTCATTACAACTGCAGAAGTAGTGATTGGAGAGCCGGAAGAATCGGAACTTCAGAAAGCTGAAAATCTCCGTTGGATTCAGCTGACCTGGGCAGGTGCGGATAAGTATACAAAAATGAAAACATTTCCCACAGGAGTTACGCTGACTAATGCTTCCGGTGCGTTCGGAAAGATCATATCGGAATACGTGATCGGGAACATCATTGTCCTGTATCGTGAACTTCCGGTCTACTGGAAAAATAAGCAGGAGCACCTTTGGGAACAAAATAAATCATCAGACACCATATATGGAAAAAATATCCTCATTCTGGGAACCGGGGATATAGGAAGAAACCTTGCTCACAGAATGAAAGCATTTGAAACTCACGTAATTGGAATAAAAAGAACAGCAGTCTCAGAACATTCGCAGCAGCTGAAAGACTTTGATGAGATATACGATCTGACAGCACTGGAAGAACAGCTGCCAAATGCGGACATTGTGATCGGCTGTCTACCGGGAACACCGGAAACAAAAGGGCTTCTGGATTATGATCGGCTGCATTCCATGAAAAAAGAAGCAATTCTGGTCAATATAGGACGAGGAAGTCTCATCCCAACAGAAGACCTGATCAGAGTACTGGAGGAAGGCCGATTAAAAGGCGCAGTCCTGGACGTATTCGAAACAGAACCATTATCGGAGACATCACCTCTCTGGAATATGGAAAACGTTCTCATCACCCCACATATCGCAGGCCCAAGCTTCGGCGGAAACACAGAAGTCCAGGACATGATCTGGAACATCTGCATGGAAAATCTGGAACGATATATCAATGGGAAAAGATTAGCAAATATTGTCAGGATGA
>CAVBVT010000046.1:0-9928 GCA_963598855.1 Eggerthellaceae bacterium | reverse complement strand
GTATTAATAAATGCGTGCGAAAATTTACCAGGAGAAATATCTGGTGATTTCTGTTCGAGCCGGTATTGCGAGGGAGTTTTTCTGACATATTTTTTGAAAATCCTGCAAAAATAACTGACATTATCATATCCCACTCTGACAGAAATAGTGGCTATTTTGTCAAAGCTTTCTCTTAACATTTTGCAGGCGATGCTGATACGATATTGAATAAGATACTCGACCGGGGATATTCCGATATTTTCCCGGAAATAGCGTAAAGCGGTGTTAGGGCTTATATTTGCGGCAGCTGCAATATCTGTCAGTGATATTGGGGCGGCGTAGTGTGTCTGGATATACTCGAGCATTATTGGAATCATACGTTCAGAGTGTGAAGGCAGAACACTTGATCTTGGAGTAAGCTGTTCCGGAGAAAGATGTTCTGTCATAATAAGCCAGATTTTACTTAAAAGGTTATGAATAAGAAGCTCCTGTCTTTCCGGTGAGGTCAGATTAAGAAATAATTGCCCGCAGAGATCCAGAATATGTTTTTGCCATGCGTTCTGCTGCCTGAAAATAAAGCAGGGAAGCATGGCATTTTCTAATGGCAGAATATATTTCTTGTAAATAAGACTTTCACTTGGTGCAAGAAAGGCAGGGGAAAATACAATGTTGGGCATAACACCATAGTTTTCGGAAGTAAAATGATGCAGCATACCGCTGTTGATAAAAATCCCCTCACCAGAGTGAAGAATATATGTTTTTTGTTCAATCTGACAGGTAACAGTACCTTCTGAGACACAGGCAATCTCGAATTCTTTATGCCAGTGCCAGTTAATATCATTGTTGTAAAATTTTCTGGTATCGTCTATATAAAATTCTAAAGGAAAGTCAGGTTCACCATGTTTTGCTGTTTCCTGAAGATTACTGTTTGTATTAATGTTCTGCATAAGATTTCAGAACTCCTTTTTATTATATGTAGTGATATTGTACTATAAAATGAAAGAAAAATGCAATTACAATTTCAAAATGTGGTGATATAATACAAAATATCGAAAAACACTATAACATTGAGGAGGATGTTTAAATGAAAGACAAATACCAGAAAACGGTATACGCCTGTTTTGTGGGTTACATCGTACAGGCTATTGTAAACAACTTTGTGCCGCTGCTTTTTCTGACATTCGAGAAAAGTTACCACATTCCACTTAGTCAGATCACAATGCTGATCACATTCAATTTCGGGATCCAGCTGCTGATCGATCTGTTGTCAGCGAAATTTGTAGATAGGATCGGGTACAGGATTTCCATTGTTCTGGCACATATATTTTCGGCAGCAGGACTGATCTGCCTGGTGATCTTGCCGGATCATTTGCCCAATGCATTTGCTGGATTATTTATTTCCGTAGTAATTTATGCAGTAGGCGGAGGCCTGATCGAAGTGCTGATCAGCCCTATTGTGGAGAGCTGTCCAAGCGATAATAAAGAAAAGGCAATGAGCCTTCTTCATTCTTTTTACTGCTGGGGGAATGTTGCGGTGGTTCTGCTTTCCACGATTTTCTTCCGGATATGCGGAATTGAAAACTGGAAGATCATGGCACTGATCTGGGCGATTATTCCGATTGTGAATGGAATTGCATTTACAAAAGTCCCTATTGCAACGCTCATCGAAGAGGGTGGGACAGGAATGACCATAAGAGAATTATGCAGAAATAAAACATTCTGGATCCTGATGTTGATGATGCTGTGTGCAGGAGCCAGCGAGCAGGGCGTCAGCCAGTGGGCATCGACTTTTGCGGAGATGGGGCTTGGCGTAAGTAAGACTATTGGTGATCTTGCAGGCCCTATGGCATTTGCAATCCTGATGGGAAGTTCCAGAGCCTTTTATGGAAAATTCGGAGACCGGATCGATCTTGACAAATTTATGATTGGCAGCAGCATTCTCTGTATTATTTCCTATCTGTGTATTTCCCTTGCACCATCTGCATTTGTGTCACTGATCGGCTGTTCCATCTGCGGATTTTCTGTAGGGATCATGTGGCCGGGAAGTTTCAGCAAGGCATCCATGGCACTGCGAAGAGGTGGTACATCCCTGTTTGCGCTTCTGGCACTGGCCGGAGATGTAGGATGCTCCGGAGGTCCGACTTTAGTTGGATTTGTGTCCGGGATATTATCAGACAACCTGAAAAAAGGAATCCTGGCCGGAGTTATATTCCCTGTATTTTTATTGGTGGGAATTCTGCTCCTAGGAAAGAGCCGGAGTGCAGAGTGAAATAATTCTTAAATTTTATAAATTGCTATTGACAATAGTACGATTTCGGACTAATATCTAAAAAGCACGAAATCGTACTATTTTTTATGGAGGTAAATATCATTGACGAACCGGGAAAAAATTGACCGGATCTATGAATCAGCACAGAAAATAGATCAGGTATATGATGTATGGGCTACGAAACATAAATTAACTTTATATGAAATGATGATGTTTTATGAAATTTTTCAGAAGGAAAACAGGGAGATCACACAGAAAGAGTTAAGTATGAAACTGGGAGCACCTAAGACTTCTGTTAACAGCCTTATTAAGAAACAGCTGCATGCAGGATATATTGAAATGTGTATCAACCCACAGAATAAACGGGAAAAAATCATCTCGCTGACAGAAAGTGGAGAACATTTTGCAGAGGATTTGGTTCAGCCGCTGTTTCAGTATGAGGAAGAAGCCGTAGGAATGTTGGATGACAGAGAACTGGAAACTGTCATTGCAGTACAGAATAAATTTGCAGATATTTTGCTGAGCAAAATGGATAGCAGGTAAAGAGAGGAGATTTTTTTGAACACACAAGTTAAATTAGAACATGAAGTCAGTTTCCGCTGGCTGATCGTATTTGCATTGCCAACGATCTTATCCAGTATTTTTTCCAGCCTGTATTCTACAGTGGATGGGATTTTTATTGCAAGACTGGTGGATACAGATGCGTTATCTGCGATCAATATCACAATGCCGATGATCTTTCTGGCATCGGCAATCGGAATGATGTTTGGCAGTGGTGGAAATGCACTGGTAGCAAAGAAATTAGGAGAAGGTAAACAGAGAGAAGCACAGGAAGATTTTTCGCTTTTGATGGTTGTGGCATTTATATTCAGCGTAGTGTTGGCAGCTTTATGTTTTATCTTTCTGAATCCGCTGTGCTATTTTCTTGGATCGGATGATACACTTCTGCATTATTGCAGGGAATATATGATTCCGGTTCTGATTACACTGCCTTTCGCAGTGTTTGGAATGGTATTTCAGCTTAGTTTCATTACAGTAGGAAAAGCCGGTTTCGGTGCTACACTTTCGGTTATGGGTGGAGTCCTGAATATTATACTGGACTGGCTGTTTATAGCGATTTTTCACTGGGGACTGGCAGGTGCAGCCATTGCAACAGGAATCGGATATGCGTTTCCGTCCATTGCAGGAATTTTATGGTTCAGCTTCAATCGAAAACAGATTTTACACATTGTAAGACCAAAGTGGAGAATGCGGACTATTGTGAACAGCTGTATTAATGGCGCTTCAGAGATGGTCAATGTGCTTGCATTTTCTGTAATCGCGATTCTGTTTAACCGTATTCTGATGAAGATTGGCGGATCAGATGGAGTGGCTTCTCTGACGATTATCTTGTATGCACAGGAACTGTTTGGCGGATTGTTCCGTGGTTATATAAATGGAATTTCTTCTGTTGTCAGTTATAATCTGGGACGTGGAGATAAGGAACGGCTTTCCAAGCTGTTTCGAATCAGCATATGGACTTTGGGAATTGCAGGAATCGTGGTCACTGTGTTAAGTTATCTGGCAGGAAGTGCTGTAGTAGATTTTTTTGCAAAAAACAATACCCAGGTGGAGACGATCGCACTGCATGGTTTCCGGATCGTGGCAACCAGCTTTCTGATGATGGCCTACAACGTATTTGCATCCGGCTGGTTCACTGCATTAAACGATGGAAAAACATCTGCGATCTTATCATTCTGCCGAACTGTCATTTTCATGATCGTGCCGGTGCTGATACTGCCGGGGATCTTTGGCATGGATGGAGTATGGATGTCCATTACGGCAGGTGAGGTTTTGAGTATTCTTATGAGTATTTTTTATTTCAGTAAATACAGAAATATGTGGAGCGTAAAAGTATAAAATGGGACAGGGCAGCTTCCAAAATTGAGGAGGCTGCCCTGACTTTTTTATGGTATACTGATATCAGTTTGATATAAGATAAATGAGAGGATAAACAGATGGATAAAAAGATCGTTCAGGTTCAGGAGAGAACTCAGCAACTGATCCGGCAGTTATTAAAAGTTTGGGAAAGTTCTGTACGGGCAACTCATGATTTTCTTTCAGAGGAGGAGATCATTAAGATCAGGGAATACGTTCCCATGGCAATAGAAAATGTAGAATATCTGCTCATTGCGGAAAAAGAATCCGGAGAGCCCGTTGCATTTATGGGAATTGACGGCGGTCGGTTGGAAATGCTCTTTCTTTCTCCGGAAGTCAGAGGGAAAGGGCTTGGAAAGCAGCTGATTCAGTACGGTATTGAAACTTATAATATTCAAGAACTCACCGTAAACGAACAGAATCCCCAGGCAGTCGGATTTTATGAGCACATGGGATTTCAGACATATAAAAGAACGGATCATGATGAGGAAGGGAATCCGTATCCGCTTTTGTATATGAGGCGTGGATGAGTTTTTTCAGCAGTACATTTGCAGTTTGTATATTAAATTTATAAGAATGAAAATGCGGCCAGGTTTGGATTACCTGGCTGTTTTTATATTATTTTTTCGAAATATTAGCAGTTGTATTCTGAATGTGCTGTACCGCGAATTCAATGAGTTTTTTTGCCGCAGGAGAAGAATCTTTCAGAGAGGGAACAGCGATACCAAGTTCTTCAAACTGTGGCGGAAAAAAAGGCTTCTCTGTTACAGTGCTGAGATTCCATTTCTGAGAGAGCAGGCGCTGGTTAAAACTGATTCCGAGACCGGCGCCTACCATATTATAGGTGGTAAATCCGTCCTGGGTGGTGAAAATAGTCTGCGGATGGAGATGAAGTTTTTTCAGCAGGCGGTCCTGGGTGGTATCCTGCCCTGGAGTGGTGTGGATAAAATCTTCTTTTTCCAGATTTTCAATGGGAAATGTTGCAGTATTGGCCAGAGGATGATCAGCTGGTATCCAGGCAACCAGTTCATCCTGATAAACAGAAATCCAGTCATGTTCCACAGAAGAAGGTCTGGAACAAAGACAGCAGTCTACAGATTTTTCATGTAGCCATTTTGCTATATTTCGATTGCTTCCTTCCTGGATTTTTATGGATACGCCAGGAAAACGGTTATGAAATTCTTTCAAAATTTCAGGCATCCACATGGCGGCAATACTGTAGTAACAGCCAACTGTCAGAGAACCTTTCGTGATACCGCAGATCTGGGCACTGAACTGCTGGGCATTTTGATGTGCACGGACAATTTCACGAAACATCGGAAGTATTGCTTTTCCGTTTTCTGTAAGTGTTACCCCTTTTTTATTTCGGATGAATAATGGAAATCCGATTTCTTCTTCAAGACTTCCAAGCATTCTTGTAATACCAGACTGCGTATAGCCTAAGTGATTACCGGCAGCAGTGAGACTTCCGGTTTCAGCTGCCAGTATCATTGCTTCACATTTGAGTGCATCCATTATAACTACTCCTATCTATGAGAAAATATCATGAAAGATATGATAAATTGACGTTTGTGTCATGATTGAAGATATTTTATTATGAACATGCTGACATGTCAATCGCAATTGTATCAAATAATGAACGTTTATAAGCGGTGGCAAAAGAAATGCAACTATTGTTTTACCATCGCTTTGACAAAAGAAGGAGTAAATGAAAAAATGCTATATGAATTTTTAATTGTGTGTCCCCTGGTGTTTTTGGCCGGTTTTGTAGATGCTATTGCAGGCGGAGGAGGCTTAATATCGTTACCGGCATATATGTTTGCAGGAATTCCGGTACATAACGCAATTGCTACCAACAAACTTTCATCAGCAACCGGAACAGCAGTGTCAACCTGGCATCTGATCAAAAACAGATGTGTGGATGTATTTTTTATTCCGGGAACGGTGATCTGCACATTTATCGGTTCTGTTGCCGGGGCAAATATGGCACTGGTCGTCAGTGACAGGATCTTAAAAACGGTTTTGATCCTGGTTCTTCCGGCAGTAGCCATCTGTGTATTCAGGGATAAAGAGCTGAATTCGGTGATGCCGGAAGGATTTACCAGAAGAAAACAATATATCATTCTGGCAATCTGTTCATTTGTGATCGGAATTTATGATGGCTTTTATGGACCGGGGACAGGAACTTTTTTATTGCTGGCTTTTACGAAGCTTGGAAAAATGGATATGGAAAAAGCAACAGGAAATGTAAAAGTTGTAAATCTGGTATCTAATATATCGGCACTTGTCACTTTTATTCTGGCTGGAAAAATTTTCTGGGCGATTGGAATTACTGCATCTTTATTCAGTATTGCCGGGCATTATTTTGGAGCACGGATGGTAGTGTCAAATGGGGCGAAAATTATCAAACCGATTATTTTGATTGTATTGGTGCTTTTAATGATCAAAGTTGTATTTGTAAGAGGATAATAAGATGAAAGATTGGCTCCATCCTAAAGAATGATATGTTATAATAAAGTATCTGATTTTAAGGATAAATAGAATGCTATCAAAGGAGTATAGTAATGAAATGATAACACGCCAGAAATTAATCGATCAGATAGAAAAATACAAGCCCTACAATGAACAGGAAGAAAGAGATAAGACCTTAATCCTGGACTGGATCAGAAACAATGAGAATGCTTTTTTAAGAGAAAATACAGTAGCCCATATGACGGCTTCCGCCTGGGTTGTGAACAGGAAACGAAACAAAGTCCTTATGGTATATCACAATATTTACAACTCCTGGTCCTGGCTTGGAGGGCATGCGGATGGGGAGACGGATCTTCTGTCTGTTGCAATCCGGGAGGTAAAGGAAGAAGCCGGGATTTCCAATGTTCATCCGGTGTCCGAGGAGATTTTTTCCCTGGAATCCCTGACTGTAGACGGCCATGTAAAAAAAGGGAAATACGTATCCAGCCATCTGCACTTTAATATCACATATCTCCTTGAGGCAGACCCGGAGGAAGCTGTTTCCATAAAAGCAGACGAAAACAGCGGTGTAGCCTGGTTTTCACCGGAAGAAGCATTGGAGAAATCAACAGAACCGTGGTTTGTGGAGCATGTTTACAGCAAACTTCTGGAAAAAATGAATGATATGAAGGGGAATTGTAAATGAAAATTGCACTTGTACAGATGAGTATGGGAAAAGAAATATCTGAGAATCTTGATAAAAGTCTGAAATACTGTGATATGGCAAAAAATTGTGATCTGGTCTTTTTTCCGGAAATACAGCTGACGCCGTTTTTTCCGCAGTATCACAAGGTATGTGTGGATCATTACTGCATGGATGTGAATAATGAGGCGGTGTCAAAATTGTGTCAGAAAGCAAAAGAACATTATTATTATTTATCGCCAAATGTCTATCTGGAATCAGAAGGAGCCAGATACGATACTTCTCTGTGGATTTCCCCGGAAGGAAAAATCCAGGACACTGCAAAAATGGTCCACATTGCACAGAATGAAAATTTTTATGAGCAGGACTATTATACACCGGCAGAAGATGGCTTTAAAGTTTTTGATACACCATTTGGAAGGGTTGGCATTGTAATATGCTTTGACAGGCATATGCCGGAAAGCATCCGCACCTGTGCAGGAAAAGGTGCAGACCTGATCATAGTTCCAACTGCGAACACAAAAGCAGAGCCAATGGAAATGTTCGAATGGGAAATGTGCGTTCAGGCCATGCAGAACCAGGTTTTTATTGCCATGTGCAACCGTGTCGGAACAGAAGATAAAATGCAGTTTGCCGGGGAATCCATCGTGATCGATCCAAGAGGGAAAGCCCTTGCGAAAGCAGATGACAAGGAGCAGTTACTGGTGTGTGATATTGATCTGCATGAAGTGAAAAAAGTCAGAAGCAATCTGGATTATTTATCGCTTCGAAGACCTGAGCAGTATAATAAATAAAGGATGTCAAAACTATATTTCAGATATTTACAGCAATCCTGGACGAACATGTTACTCATGGGCCAGATAAGTCAAAACGTCTTATCTGGCTTTTTTGTAATAAATCCAATTGCAATAAGGAGTATTGTTAACACCCATGAGATCGGAAATACATAATACAGAATGTTTAACTGATGGTAATGTCTGAAAACTGTACAGATCCATACAATGCGAAAACAGCAGGTTCCGATAATGGTGGCAGCAGCCGGGTACAGGGAATGTCCGGTTCCTCTTAATACACCTGCCGGAATTTCGTACAGGCTGCACAGTGGCTCGAAGAAAAGAATGCACAGGATACGAAGGCAGGCATTTTGGATAACTGTCTGATCCGCAGAAAAAATCCCTGCAAAAAAGCTGCGGAATATGACAAGGGACTCAATAAGGATCAAACTGCTTAGAACAGAGAAAATCAGGCATATCCACAGAATTTTTCAACGGCGAAACTGTCCGGCAGAATGATTCTGGCTGGTAAAGGTGGTAGCTGTCTGGCCGAAGGCAGTGATCACATAATACGTAAAATATTCAAAGTTCATGGCAATGGTACTGCCTGCGATTGCAGAAGAGCCAAAGCTGTTTACGGAAGCCTGTACAAAGATATTTGCAAAGCAAAATACTGCACCCTGGATTGCAGAGGGAATACCAACTTTAAGAATAGCCATCACAAACCCAGAATGAATATCACAGTTATGAAGTGCAAACGGAAAGGCAGAGATATCTTTTCCCAGGCGATGGATCATAAGGAGCGCAGAAAACATGGTAGACAGGACTGTAGCTGCAGCAACCCCGGAAACTCCAAGCTTAAAGAACACAACAAATATAATATTAAGAAACACATTTGCAACTCCAGACAAAGTAAGGGCAATAAAAGGATAGCGGCTGTTACCGTGAGCACGGAGGATTGCGGAACTAAAGTCATAAAGAAGCAAAAACGGATAACTGACAAAATAGATTCTGAGATACAGAACGGAGGTATCAAGGATATCCGATGGTGTTTTGATAAGACCAAGCAGCGGAGCGGAAATACACTGTCCGATAATAAGACCAATGACACCGATCATTACAGCCAGAGACATGGTTGTCCGGATAATAGGAACAATAGTATCTTCTTTATGCTGGCCGATCTGCTGCGCAACCAGTACATTGACTCCCACAGACAATCCAGATGATAAAGCTACGATCAGGGCAATAATTTCCCCATTGGTTCCTACAGCAGCAAGAGAAGATGATGTATCAAATAATCCCACGATGGCAGTATCAGCTGCATTAAATAATTGCTGAAGCATACTGCTGAGGGCAATGGGAATCGTGAAAAAAAGAATATTCTTGTATAAGGAACCATTCAGCATATCTATATTTTTTTCTGAGTAATTCATATCGATCAATCCTTTCAAAATAATCTTGAATCATTGTAACCCAATTAATATAATAGAAAAAGCGAATGTATTTGATGAATAACATCGAAAAAAGGAATGATAATAAATGGACAAAAACTTGCTGAAATATCTTGCTTTTGTGAAAACAGTAGACACAGGGAGCTTTACAAAAGCAGCAGACAGTTTGAATTATGCACAGTCATCTGTCAGCAAAATGATCGCAGATCTGGAAAAGGAATGGGGAATTTCTTTATTACAGCGAAATAAAAAAGGAGTTTGTCTGACTTCCTCGGGGAAAGAGCTTTTGCCATATGCAAGAAAAATAGTGAGCGATTTCGAGGAAATACAGCAAAAGGTAAATGAGATCAACGGAATCCAAAGCGGAATTGTCAGGATCGGAACT
>CAVBVT010000045.1:0-19488 GCA_963598855.1 Eggerthellaceae bacterium | reverse complement strand
GAATATACGTTTGATGATCTTTATCTGGTGTGCCAGCCTGTGGATAAGGTGGAACAGGAGACGGAGAAGCTTGGAAGTGAAAGCTTGCAGAATGTGAAGGTTAAAACAAACAGAATCACAGGAGATATAGAAGTGTCTTCTGACAAAATCCTGGTATTTTCAATTCCATACAGTGCCGGTTTTACAGCTTATGTAGATGGAAAAGAAACTGAGCTTGTAAAGGCCAACAGCATGTATATGGGTGTGGAACTGAAAAAGGGAAAGCATGACATTGTGCTTACTTATTGCACCCCATATCTCAGAGCTGGCATAATACTGACTGTAACAGGTTTGGCTGCATTTGTCATGATCGTAATATACTACAGACATCCGAGAAAGAGAAGAGAAAGGGGAAAACAGGTGAAATGAGCAGATTATCGGTAGTTCTGCCGGCATATAATGAGGAACTGATAGTCACAAAAACCTGCCAGACCCTCAAAAATATCCTGGATTCCCAGGGGATTACCTATGAGCTTGTGCTTGTGGATGACGGATCTTCGGATAGAACCTGGGATCGGATAGAAGAAATATCGTTAGAGGATCCTAATGTTACAGGTGTACATTTTTCCAGAAATTTCGGAAAAGAAGCTGCAATTGTGGCAGGACTTGCGCAGGCAGACGGAGACGCAGTAGCTGTGATGGACTGTGATCTGCAGCATCCGCCGGAAACTCTGGTAGAGATGTTCCGTCTCTGGGAGCAGGGATATGAAGTGATAGAAGGTGTGAAGGCCACAAGAGGAAAAGAGAGCGCATTCCATAGAAAAAGTGCTGGATTTTTTTACAGGGTCATGTCCAGGGCAACTGGATTTGATATGGAGAATGCGTCTGATTTCAAACTTCTTGACCAGAAAGCTGTACAAAGCGTTCTTTCTATGCCGGAACGGAGCATGTTTTTCCGGGCAACTTCGTCGTGGGTAGGGTACAGAAGTACATCTGTATTTTTTGAAGTCCAGGAGAGAGAAGCTGGGGAATCCAAGTGGTCAACAAGATCTCTGATCAGCTATGCGTTTCGAAATATTGTGGCATTTACCACGCTGCCGTTACAGTTTGTAACAGTCGGAGCAGCTGGTTGTTTTATCTGCTCGCTGATCCTTCTTGTGTATTCTCTGGTGAGATATTTTACCGGACATGCAGTGGAAGGCTATACCACACTTCTGATCGTGCTGTTATTTATCGGAAGTGCAGTGATGATGAGCCTTGGTATTATCGGCTATTACATTGCACGGATCTATGAGGAAGTAAAGAGACGTCCGAGATATATCGTGTCAAAGATCATACACGGAGGAAATAAAAATGAAAAAACTGATTCTGAAAATTTACGGGAATGATGTGATCCGATATGTTTTCTGGGGTGGTTGTACAACGCTTGTAAATCTGGTAAGCTTTTATCTTATGAGGCTGGCAAAAATTCCGCTTATGACTGCAAATGTGATCTCCATTATCCTGGCGATCCTGTTTGCATATGTTGTGAATTCCAGATTTGTATTTCATGATAACTGTGAAACGCTGAAAGACCATATCCAGCCTTTTGTGAAATTTATAAGCGCCCGCCTTGTAACCATGGTGATCGAGGTTGGCGGTGTGTGGCTTCTGGCTGTTGCCATGGGGCTTAACGACATGATCGCGAAATTCTGTACCCAGTTCATTGTGCTGGTGCTGAATTATATATTTAGTAAATTTTTAATTTTTACGACAGGTAAAAAAACGGGAGGTAGCAAATGATGACATTAAATGAGGCAGTGAGGAAAGTTCATCCGCTGGATGAGAAAGCAATCGAAGGGGCTAAAAAGAGATGGGACAGTATTGCGAAGCCGCTGCATTCTCTTGGCGAGCTTGAAAATATGCTGACACAGATCGCAGGCATCACAGGAACACCGGATGTCCGCGTAGAAAAAAAAGCGGTTGTTGCCATGTGTGCAGATAACGGCGTTGTAGAAGAGGGCGTAACACAGACAGGTCAGGAGGTAACTGCCATTGTTGCGGAGAATTTCCTGGATGGAGCTACGACCTGCTGTGTCATGTGCCGCCAGTGTGGGGCAGAGATTTTCCCTGTTGATGTGGGAATGGTCGTTGACACAAAAGTCCGTACAGATCTGAAAGTTGCCTATGGAACAAAAAATATGACAAAAGAGCCGGCTATGACAAGAGAACAGGCGATCAAGGGCATTGAGGCAGGTATTGCCATGGTCCAGGAGCTGAAAGAAAAAGGATATCAGGTTCTTGCTACCGGTGAGATGGGAATCGGAAACACGACAACCAGCAGTGCAGTGGCTTCAGTACTTCTTGGCAAGCCGGTTGAGGATATGACAGGACGAGGAGCAGGTCTTTCCGGTGAGGGACTTGTGAGAAAGATCAATGCAATCAAGAAAGCCATTGCCCTGAACAATCCGGACCGTTCGGATGCCATTGATGTTCTGGCAAAAGTTGGCGGATATGATATTGCAGGAATGGCTGGTGTATATATCGGCGGTGCTGCTCTTGGAATACCGGTTGTCATGGACGGATTTATTTCCTGTGTGGCTGCGCTGGCAGCTGTGAAGATCTGCCCGCAGGTCAGCGATTATATCATCGCATCTCACGTATCCAAGGAGCCGGCTGCACATATGATCCTGAAGGAGCTGGATAAAGAAGCAATCATCCATGCAGGAATGTGTCTTGGCGAGGGAACTGGAGCAGTAGCACTGTTTCCACTGATCGACCTTTCCTGTGCTGTGTATAATTCTATGAGTACTTTTGGGGATATCAATGTAGAACAGTATGAGGAGCTGAAATAAAATGCTGGTTGTAGTAACAGGGGGCAGCGGAAGCGGGAAATCTGCTTTCGCTGAAGAAACAGTTTTATCCTTTGGAGAAGCACGAAGGATCTATATTGCTACCATGCAGGCATTTGATGAGGAGAGCCACAGGCGTATCCGCAGACACAGACGGATGCGCGCTGGAAAAGGCTTTGAGACAGTGGAACGTTATACTGCCCTGGATGAGCTGGTCCTTCCTAAGGGAAGCGTGGTTCTTCTGGAATGTATGTCCAATCTGGTAGCGAACGAAATGTTCCGGGAAGATGGTTTCCATCCGGAGGTTTCGGAAGAGATCACAGGCGGTGTGAAACATCTTCTGTCCCAGGCAGAACATGTGGTGATCGTCACTAATGAAATTTTTTCAGATGGCATTCTTTATGAAGGCGAATCAGAGAAATATAAAGAACAGCTTGGACGGATCAACTGTAATCTGGCAGAGATGGCAGATAGTGTTGTGGAAGTTGTTTATGGAATTCCTGTCTGGCACAAAGGGGGTGAAAAAGCATGAAAAGTGTGTGGAACAGCTGCAAGGCTGCATTCGCCATGTTTTCCAAGATCCCTACTCCGATGGTAGACTGGAATAAAGAGAACATGAAATATATGATGTGCTTCTTTCCATTTGTGGGAGCTGTGATCGGTGTGCTGACCTGGCTGGCTGGCTGTGTACTTGGAAATCATGTAAAGCTGGAGCCGTTTTTTCTCACAGTGATCCTTACAGTGATTCCTGTGTTTGTGACAGGCGGAATCCATGTGGACGGTCTTCTGGACACTTCTGACGCCTTAAGTTCCTGGCAGGAGCGTACAAGAAGGCTGGAGATCCTGAAAGATTCCCACGCAGGGGCTTTCGCTGTGATCACAGCCTGCGTTTATTTTATCCTGTGGCTTGGGGCCTGGAGCCAGCTTCAGAATGATCCGAAGGGAATCTGTATTATGAGCATGGGATTTATGATGTCCAGATGTCTTTCCGGAATCGGTGTGATCACGTTCCCGAAGGCAAAATCAGATGGAACCGTGGCGGAATTTTCCAGAAATGCATCTGAGATCGCAGCCCGCAATATCCTGATGGTAATGTTTATGATACTGGCGGCACTGATGATCTGGGTAAGCCTGGTTCTGGGTGTGATCTCAGTGGTGAGTGCACTTCTTGTATTCTGGTGGTACCATCACATGGCAATGAAATATTTTGGCGGTACAACAGGGGATCTGTCCGGATTTTTCCTTTGCATCTGTGAGGTTGTAATGGCACTTGTGCTGGCTCTGGCCGGTGCGGTGATCCTGTAGTAAGAGATTTGGATGAGGTAAAAAATATGGAAATGATAATCGGCGGTGCATACCAGGGAAAAGAAAATTATGCAAGAAAGAATTTCCCTGATATCACATGGAAAAAAGGTTCAGAGCTTACAGCTGAAGAACTTTATCAGGCAGATGGTGTTCTGGGATTACATGAGTACATAAGAAAATCCCTGAAAGAAGGCGCAGATCTCACAGGTCTTGCACAGGATCTTCTGGAAAAAAATCCAGATGTGATCCTGGTCAGTGAGGAGGTTGGATATGGGATCGTTCCCGCAGATGCCTTTGAACGGCAGTACAGAGAGGCTGTGGGACGTATCAGCACTGCACTGGCAGCAGGAAGCAGCAAGGTGACAAGAGTTGTGTGCGGGATTGGGGCGGTGTTAAAAGATGCTTAAAATCTATCTGATCCGTCATGGCCAGACTCCTGGGAATAAGCTTAAACGTTACATTGGGACAACGGATGAACATTTAACCCGGGAAGGCTGTGAATTTTTAAAGGAGTTAAGTTACCCCATACCGGAAACACTTTATGTAAGCCCGCTTGTCAGATGTGTGGAGACAGCAGGGATCCTTTTTCCGGAAAAAGAACTCCACATTATCGATGAACTTTCGGAATGCGATTTCGGAGAATTCGAGAATAAGAATTATAAGGAACTTTCCGGAAATGAGAATTATCAGAAGTGGATCGACAGCAACGGAATGCTGCCTTTTCCCGGTGGAGAGAGCAGGGAAGAATTTAAGCGCAGAAGTCTGACCGGATTTCAGAAGGCAGTTACAGGGTGTATCCGGGAGGATGTGCACAGAGCGGTATTGGTGGTCCATGGCGGAACCATTATGAACATTATGGAAGAGTATGCAGACAGACAGCGTCCGTTTTATGAATGGCATGTAAAAAACGGCGGCGGATATCTGGTAGAGCTGGATCCTATATCCTGGCAAAAAGGCAAACATGAATTCCGGGTCTGTGAGGCATATATGGAGGGTTGAAAATGAACGGACAAAATATCAGATGGACAGCAGGTGTATGAAAATGGAATGTACTAGAAATCATATGATCCTTGTAAGAGGCGGCGGCGACCTGGCAACAGGTGTGATCCACAAACTTCATCAGTGCGGATATCATGTTCTGATCCTGGAATGTGACCGCCCAAGTGCCATCCGCCGTCACGTGGCTTTCTGCGAAGCTGTGTACGATGGAACTTCAACAGTAGAAGGTGTGGTGTGCAGACGTATCACAGAGGACGATATTCTGCCGCAGTGTGAGAAATGCTGGGAAGAGGGGGAAATTCCTCTTCTCACAGATACGGAAGGGGAGCATATCCACGAGCTTATGCCGGCAGCAGTTGTGGATGCGATCCTTGCGAAAAAAAATCTGGGAACAGATCGGACGATGGCTCCTCTTACAGTAGGACTTGGGCCTGGATTTACTGCAGGGGAGGATGTAGATTATGTGATTGAGACCATGCGTGGACACAATCTGGGACGTATTATCCAGGAGGGCAGTGCGCTTCCCAATACAGGTGTGCCAGGCGTGATCGCAGGAGTTGGAAAAGAACGGGTGATCCATTCTCCGGCAGAAGGTGTTATGAAAAACATCAGTCACATTGCAGATATCGTGGAAAAAGATCAGGTGATCGCCATGGTGGGGGAAACTCCTGTGAAGGCAACGATTTCCGGTGTGATCCGCGGGCTGATCCGTGACGGATATCCTGTTTTTCAGGGAATGAAGATCGCAGACATCGACCCAAGGGCAGAGCAGAAAAAGAACTGTTTTACCATTTCCGATAAGGCGAGATGTATTGCCGGCGGTGTTCTGGAAGTGCTTCTTTCACAAGGGATCAGACCATGATCGCAGCATTTACAGGGGGTGGCGGAAAGACCAGCCTGATCTATTATCTGGCAGAGAAATTTGCCGGAGAGGGGAAAAAGGTAATTGTCACTACCACAACACATATGGCCTGGGAACCGGAGCGTCCTTTTGCTGATGCAGAGGATGCTGCCGGGATCAGGCGGCTTCTTGACCGGTATGGTTATGTAACAGCGGCTTATCACAAGGCCGGACAGCCGAAGATTTCCGGCCCTGACAGAGAAATCCTTGAAAAGCTGTCCGGTTTTTGTGATGTTCTTCTTGTGGAAGCTGACGGCTCGAAACGGCTTCCTCTGAAAGTTCCCGCACAATGGGAACCTGTGATACCGGAGACAGCAGATATTGTAGTCGGAGTGATCGGCCTTGACTGCCTTGGGAGAAAAATTTCAGACACTGCCCACAGACCAGGGGATGTGGCCAGATTCCTTGGGAAATGTGTGGAGGATATTGTGGCCTGGGAAGATGTGGCGAAGATCGCTGTGTCAGAGGATGGATTGCCAAAAGGTGTCGGTAAGAGGAGATTTCTGGTTTATCTGAACAAGGCGGATGTGCTGGAATCTCTGGATGAGGTTAAGAAGATTATAGAAAGATGCAGGATGGATAAGATAGAAGCTGTTTGCGGAAGTTTACGCAGGGATTGAGCGATAGAGCGTTAAAATTTTTGCTGATATTTTTCTTATTTGTTAAAGAATAGAAGAAGAGATGTGGTGAGGTGAAAGAAATTGAAACTGGGACTGATTATGCTTGCAGCTGGAAACAGCAGGAGATTTGGGAGTAACAAGTTGTTGTATACAGTGGATGGAGTACCGATGTACAGGCATATTCTTCTGGAACTTGAGAAAGTAAAGGATGAGCTTAGATCTCAGGGGATTCCGTGTGATATCACAGTAGTGACCCAATATGATGAGATTGCAGAAGATGCAGGAAAGAGAGGCGTTTCTGTACTCTATAATCTGCATCCGGATGAAGGTATTTCTTCTTCATTGAGAATTGGTCTAAGAGGCAGCCGGGATGCAGATGCCTGTTTATTCACAGTATCAGACCAGCCCTGGCTTCGATGTGAGACGATTCTGGAATTGATAGAAAAATTCCAGAGAGAAAAAAAAGGAATCGCCTGCGTGCAGCACAATGGAAAAACAGGAAACCCCTGTATTTTTTCCAGAAAATATTTTGACGAACTGATGAAGCTTGAAGGAGATGTCGGAGGGAAAAAAGTAATCAGGAAGCATCGGGATGATACTGCAGTATTGGATGTTCTGGATGAGAGAGAATTGACAGATGTGGATGTTGTAGGGAGGGTGACAAACGAGCACCAGTGAGGTAACATCTATTGTGGATGCCATCCATCCCCAACAGACAATACCTCGCCAGTTGGCGTACAGCCCTTATAATTATCAAATATTTTTACATAAAATGATTCCTAGCAGCCTCTTCCTCCGCCAGCCGAACAGTCTCCTCAGAAGGATTGGAAATCACCGCAGAAGCCACGATCTCACAAGGCGGATTTCCCTTAACACTCTCAACAGCAGCAGTCACAGCAGATACATCACCAGTCAGGAAAACAGTAGCATGACCACCACATTTCGTCTGCCATGTAAGAAAAGAAACATCAGAAGTCTTCAGCATCTGATCGATCACAAGGATCGCATTGCTGCTTCCGACAACCTCAACTAAACCAAAAGCACCATAATTCATAATCAAACCCTCGCTTCCTACTTGTTGATCGTCATCTTCAGTGCGATCTCTGTATCCTCGGAAGGAGAAGCGATCACAGTATGAGAAACGACTTTACCAAGAGGCTTAGCCGCTTCAAGGGCAACCTCCATAGCTGCATTAACATCAGAAACAGAACCACGCATCTTCACGCAGGCACCGCTCTTAAGACGGTTACGCTCAACGCTCTGGATCTTCACATTCGCTGCCTTGGAAGCAGCATCAAGAGCAACAAAGCAGGCCACCAGGTTGTCCAGCTCAAAGACACCTACAGCCATGCCGCTGTAATTGTTATCCATAAATATACCTCCATCAGGGTTGATTCTCTGTTGTGTGGTTTTTTGACCGATTGTACACGGAATCATTACCGTTTTTATGGTTTTATTATAAACGATTTCCATATAAAATACAAGAAATAAATGGATTTACATTGATTTTCAGTTACTGTTCACTCCGTGACCAGCAACACGCTTCGCGATGCACAGACTCTTCTTGTGCGTTACACAAGAAGCAGCGTTTGCTTCGCAAACTTAATTCTCGGGTTTTCTGTGACCTCTGCTCACAAAAAACACCTCGCGGAATATTACCAGTGAACAGTAACGATTTTCATCTATAGTATAGTTAATAAATAAGAAAAAAGCGAATTGAGAATATCCGCTTGATCAGAAAACAGAAGGTGTAAAAAAAATGAAGACACATCAGACAGATTTTTCTACAGGAAATGTATATCGGAATATTATGGAGGTTGCGGTGCCTATGATCATCGCACAGATCCTGAACCTCCTTTACAATATCGTGGACAGGATCTACATTGGAAGAATCCCCGAGATCGGAGCTACCGCACTGACAGGTGTAGGCTTATGTTTTCCTATTATCACGCTGATCACAGCTTTTACCTATCTTTTTGGAAACGGAGGCGCACCTCTTTGCTCCATGGAACGGGGAAGAGGAAATGAAAAAGAAGCAGAGATGCTGATGGGAAATACGTTTGTGATGCTGATCGGAACAGGCGTGATCCTGACAGTGACAGGCCTTTTATTTTACAGGCCGATCCTTTATGCCTTCGGAGCCAGTGATGTGACATTTCCCTATGCATCCAGCTACATAAAGATCTATCTTCTGGGAACACTGTTTGTGATGATCACACTGGGAATGAATCCCTTTATCAACAGCCAGGGATTTGGAAATATGGGAATGCTTACCATTCTGATTGGTGCAGTACTGAACATTGTACTGGATCCGCTGTTCATTTTTATCCTCCACATGGGAGTGAGAGGGGCGGCAGTGGCAACGATCATTTCCCAGTTCTGTTCCGCAGTGTGGGTCTTACGTTTCCTTTGTGGAAAAAAAGCGGTCCTGACGTTAAAAAAGAGTGCAATGGCCATCTCCTGGAAAAGAGTAAAAGATATCGTAAGTCTTGGCATGTCCGGATTTTTTATGGCATTTACCAACAGTCTGGTACAGATCGTATGCAATGCCACGCTTCAGACATGGGGAGGGGATATCTATGTAGGAGTTATGACAGTCCTTAATTCTGTAAGAGATATTTTTACCATGCCGGTACAGGGCCTGACCAATGGAGCTTCCCCTGTTATGAGCTTCAATTACGGTGAAAAAGCGTACGACAGGATAAAAAAAGCGATCAAATTCGTCACCATCGTCTGTGTGGTTTATACATTTACAGGATGGGGAATCCTGAAACTGATACCGGAATTCTTTATCCGGATCTTTAACAGCAATCCGGAACTTCTGGAGGAAGGTGTTCCGGCTCTTCATATCTACTTTTTCGGATTTTGCTTTATGGCATTGCAGTTTACAGGGCAGAGCGTGTTTGTAGCACTTGGAAAGGCAAAAAGAGCTACATTTTTCTCGCTTTTCCGTAAGGCGATCATTGTAGTTCCGCTGACTATTTTGCTGCCATATGTAAACGGAATGGGAACAGATGGCGTGTTCTGGGCTGAACCGATATCCAATCTGGTAGGAGGCTGTGCCTGCTTTTTTACCATGCTGGCTACAGTGCTGCCGGAACTGAACGGAAAGACAAAGCTTGAGAAAAAATGATCATAAACAGAAGGCAACAGTAGAAATTTGCATAAAGTGGATTTGCGAAGCAGGCAACAGTAGAAATCAATACAGAAACAGACATACATGCGCAGTTTCCACATTGCAGAGAAATTCTCCATGTGCTAAAATAATCAGGATGGCTCTGCCGGACAGAGAAGACAGAACAGTGACAGAACACGAAAGGGAATGAGAATATCCCCTGGCGTGAAAATACAAGCAGAAAACGAGAGGAGAAACATCATGGCTATATTTCAGGCATTTCGGGCAGTGAGACCTGCGCCAGAGAAGGCAGCACAGGTAGCAGCACTTCCCTACGATGTAGTGAGCAGGGAGGAGGCCAGAGAGATCGGGGCGAAAAATCCCGAATCTTTTCTCCATGTGGACAGAGCAGAGATGGATCTTGATCCGGCCACAGACCTTTATGCCCCGAAGGTTTATGAGAAAGCAAAAGAGAACCTGGACAGATTTCAGGAAGAAGGAATTCTCATCCAGGACGAGAAGCCGAACTATTATTTATATGAGCT
This sequence comes from Eggerthellaceae bacterium, assembly GCA_963598855.1. Taxonomy (GTDB): domain Bacteria; phylum Bacillota; class Clostridia; order Lachnospirales; family Lachnospiraceae; genus Blautia_A. The sequence continues at coordinate 9,193 of CAVBVT010000045.1, read as the reverse complement.
GATCCGTAAGGGAAAATCCCAGACAGGTATTGTAGGAGTCAGCTCCATTGATGATTATATAAACGGCGTGATCAAAAAACATGAACTTACAAGAGAGGACAAAGAACAGGACAGAATCCATCATGTGGATGTATGCGATGCAAACACAGGCCCTATTTTTCTTGCATGCAGATATCCGGAAGAGCTTCTTGCACTGATGGAAAACTGGAAAACAGAACATACACCGGTGTATGATTTTACATCTGAGGATGAGATCACACACAGAGTATGGGTGGTAGATGAGGAAGCGAAGCTCCAGAAGATCCAGGAATTATTTGGAGAAATTCCATCCATTTATATTGCGGACGGCCACCACAGAGCAGCATCCGCTGTAAAAGTAGGCCTGAAAAGACGTGCAGAGCATCCGGATTACACAGGAAAAGAAGAATTCAACTTTTTCCTGTCAGTTGTATTTCCGTTTGACCAGCTGACGATCCTTCCGTATCACAGAATCGTGAAAGATCTGAAAGGAATGACACCGAAAGCTTTTATTGGAAGCATGAAGTTCAATTTTGAATTGATGGCCATGCCGGGATTTCCGTGCAAGCCAGTTGAGAAACATTGCTTTGGCCTGTATGTAGACGGGGAGTGGTTCCATCTTAAGGCATACCCGGATATTTATGCTAAAAAAGATAATGTAGGTCAGTTGGATGTATCCATTCTTCAGGATAAGGTTCTTGGCCCGGTTCTTGGAATCGAAGATCCGCGTACAGACGAACGCATCCGCTTTATGGGAGGCAACCATCGTCTGAAAGACCTGGCAGCAGCTGCAGATGAGACAGGCGGAGCTGCTTTTGCCATGTACCCGACTTCCATGGAGGATCTGATGTCCATTGCAGACGAGGGTAAACTGATGCCGCCAAAAAGTACCTGGTTTGAGCCGAAACTTCGGAGCGGACTTTTCATTCATAAGCTCTCCTAATAAGTTTTATAAAAATTTCATAAATCAGTCAGGAAAATCTTAGAAATTTACTACAGAATGCTCACATTTGTTTTGTAAAATAGAGACCATGGTGAGCAAATGAGAAAGAGGGGTTTTCATGACAAACGAACAATATTATGATTGCATCCAGCCATACCAGAATGCCTGCCAGATCATGCGGGCCAAGCTTGAAGTACTGAACGGAAGCCTGTATCAGAAGTCTTCCGTATCTCCGATCCACAATATCCAGGAGCGGATCAAAGCCAAGAAGAGTATCGAGAAGAAACTGGAAAAGCTGGGACATTCAGACAGTGTACAGAATGCCAAGGACTATCTCCGGGATATTGCCGGGATCCGTGTGATCTGTTATTTTATAGATGATATATATAACCTTGTAAATGCGCTGAAAAGACAGAGCGAGCTGATCTTTATCCGGGAGAAGGATTACATAAAGAATCCCAAGCCCAACGGATATCGGAGCTTTCACGTGATCATTGCTGTCCCGGTATATTATCTGGATACAATGGAATATTTTCCGGTGGAGATCCAGCTTCGTACTATGACCATGGATCTGTGGGCAAGCATGGAGCACAGGGTATGTTATAAGAAGCTTCCGGAACACAGGGAAGAACTGGCAGAAGCTTTTTGTCAGTATGCTGACATTCTTGGGAAGATCGAGGAGCAGTTTGAGGCGTACAACGAAACAGGAATGCTGGAGGAGATTACACCTTCTGAGGTAGTAGAGGCTCCGGCGGAGGAACGGAAATGGAAATAGAAGAGGAATTTATTTCCGGTTTCTGCCGTACCATGAATAACGGCGAGACCGTATGCTGCGAATACACAATTCAGGAAGATGGAAGCAGGGAGCTTACATTTATGGACTGCGCACATGAGCGGTGTGTAAATACGGGAGCCTGTGAGATCTTTAAACAGGTCCATGATCTGGAGAAAAAATGAAGATAAATTGTAAGACGGTTAAGCTTATAAGTGTGTAATCCCAGAAGAACAGAATATACAAAAATTTTCAAGATAAAGGAGAAAACCATGAAACATACAATAGATGCAATGGGAAAAGAGTGCCCGATTCCTGTAGTCATGACAAAGAAAGTACTGGATCAGGCAGAGCAGGGTGATGAGCTCCAGGTCCTTGTAGATAATGAGACTGCAGTAAACAATTTAAGCAGGCTTGCCGGAAGTACAGGATGCAGTTTTGTATCAAAGAAAACAGCGGATGGTTATGAGATCCGTATGGTAGTAAAATCTGACAAGCAGGAAAGAAGTGAAGCAGAGCCGGAGATCGTCTGCGCACCGGCAGCACCGCAGGGAGATTATACCGTATGTATTACCTCAGATAAGATGGGTGACGGAGATCCGGAACTGGGCGGAATCTTGATCAAAGGTTTTGTCTATGCACTGACACAGCTTGAGACACCGCCGGCTGTAATGCTGTTCTATAACGGCGGAGCCAAACTTACAGCAAAAGATTCCCCATGTATCGAAGATCTTCGAACATTGCAGGAGCAGGGAACCGAGATCCTTACCTGCGGAACCTGTGTGAACTTCTATGATCTGGGAGAACCTGCAGTAGGAACTGTTACCAATATGTACACCATCGCAGAGAAGCTTACTAAGGCATCCAAGGTAATACGTCCGTAAATAAAAAAGATTTCGATCATAAATCACAAGTCCCCACTTAACTGTCTCAATTGCAAAAAGCAATGAGCAGCTGAGCGGGGACTTTTATGTTATACTCTGATTTTACAATTCGATATCAATATTCTGTTCTTCAATATGATGACGTTTGGCATAGCCTGTAAGCATCAGTGTCAGAGCACCGTCACCGGTAACGTTGCATGCAGTACCGAAGCTGTCCTGCAGAGCAAAGATCGTAAGCATCAGTGCTGTACCGGAACTGTCAAATTTCAGAACTCCTGTGATAATACCAAGGGAGGCCATAACTGTTCCGCCTGGAACACCAGGAGCACCGATGGCAAAAATTCCAAGAAGCAGGCAGAAAAGAACCATAGTTCCAATAGTAGGAACGGAACCATACAGGATCTTGGAAACAGCCATGCAGAAAAATACTTCTGTCAGCACGGAACCACAAAGGTGAATGTTTGCAAAAAGCGGAATTCCGAAGTTTACCAGATCTTTTCTGAGAGGTTTTGCCCTGGATGCACATTGGAGAGCTACAGCCAAAGTTGCTGCGGAGGACATAGTTCCTACAGCAGTAAGATAAGCCGGAGCATAATGCCTGAGAACCTCGAGAGGGTTTTCGTGGGAATAAATTCCTGCAAGAATATACAGGAAAGCCATCCAGATAAAATGTCCAACCAGAACCAGGACAATGATCTCCAGGAAAACCGGAAGCTGTCTGGTAATCGTTCCTTCATAAGCCAGTCCGCAGAATGTAGAACCGATGAACAGAGGAAGCACCGGAATGATGATCCTTGCTACAAGAGAAAGTACGATCTTCTGGAACTCGTCCAGGATACCGGTGATCAGTTTTGCTTTTGTCCAGGCAGCTGCAAGTCCGATCATAACGGAAAAAACAAGAGCACTCATAACAGACATGATCTGCGGGATCTCCAGCTCAAAGATCACTTCCGGCAGCTGTTTCAACCCTGCTGCGTAGGAGTGAATGGAAAGATGAGGGATAATAAAAAATCCTGATGCAGTGGAAAAAAGTGCCGCACCAACAGAAGAACCATAAGCCAGAACAACGGCAACACCAAGCATTACAGAAGCATTTTTTCCAAGTTTGGTGATGGAGGGTGCAATGAATCCAAGAACGATCAGGGGCACGCAAAAGGTGATGATCTGACCAAGGATATATTTGACTGTGACAACAATATTAAGAACTGCCATGGAAATTCCGTTAGTGTTGTACCGGTTCAGGATAAGACCGGCAACGATGCCTAAGAATACAGCAATCAGGAGCTTAAACGGCAGGCTTTTGAAAAAAGCTGTTTTTTTCATTGGAAAACCCCCTCTGATAGTATAAAATAAAGCCAAAACCCATTATAAGATTTTTTGACAAAAAGCACAAGGAGAGATTTGACATGATTTATCTGGATAATGCCTCCACAAGCTTTCACAAGCCGGACTGTGTGTTTGAGGCTGTAATGGAAGCCATGCACCAGGCCGGAAACAGCGGAAGAGGAAGCAGCGGAGAAGCTATGGAGGCATCACGCCTTATTTTTGATACAAGATGCAGGATCGCAGAAATGTTTGAAGCGGATGGGCCGGAATGCGTGGCGTTTGCCAGCAATGCAACAGAAGCGTTAAATACAGCATTATTCGGGGTTCTGCATCCCGAGGAGGAAAGGGTTCATGCCATTGCCACAGAGATGGATCACAACAGTGTGCTCCGCCCGCTTTATGCTCTGGAAAAAAGAGGCATGGATCTGACCATTCTTCCGGCAGACAGGGAGGGAAGGATTTCTCTTGCGGATCTGGAGACATCGATCCGTCCGGAAACAAAAGTGATCGTGTGTACCCACGCATCCAATCTTACAGGAAACCGGAATGATATCCATGCAATTGGAGAGATCGCGAAGAAACATAACCTTCTTTTTATTGTGGATGCTGCCCAGACAGCTGGAGTTTTTCCGATTTCCATGAAAAAAGATCAGATTGATATTTTATGTTTTTCAGGTCATAAAGGCCTCATGGGACCTCAGGGAACAGGTGTTATCTGCGTGCGTCAAGGAGTGAAAGTGTACCCTCTGAAAGTCGGGGGAAGCGGAATCCTTACCTTTCAGAAAGAGCATCCGGCAGATATGCCGGAGGCGCTGGAAGCAGGAACATTGAACAGCCATGGAATTGCAGGACTGCGGGCGGCACTTGGCTGGATCCAGGAAACCGGAATTGACAGGATCAGGCAGCGGGAACAGCAGCTGATGTGGAAGTTTTATATCCAGGTAAAAGAAATTCCGGGGGTGACTGTGTACGGAGATTTTTCCCAGAAAAACCGCTCACCGGTGGTGACACTGAACATCCGGGGGATGGGATCTTCGGAAGTAAGTATGATCCTTGGGGATGATTATGGTATCAGTACAAGATCCGGCGGGCATTGTGCGCCATTGATGCACCGGGCTCTGGGAACGGAGAAAACAGGAGCTGTGCGATTCAGTTTTTCCTATTTTAATACAGAAGAAGAGGTGGACGAGGCTGCCAAAGCTGTGAAAGAGATCGCAGAGGAAGAATAAGCATCAGTGCTGTAAGATTTTTATTGATGAGAAGAGAGGACGGAAAAGATGTATCAGAAAATATATGATATTGTAGAGAAAAAAGGCCGTGTAAAAACAGGCATAATTTTAAACGGCGAGAACGCAGGACTTAAATATCTGGCAGAAGAAGATTATTTCGAAGCTTCCGGCACTGCAGAAAATGCGTTGCTGCAAAACGGAAAAGAAATGCTGAAAAATGCAGTATCCCAGGCAGCAGGAACAGGCGTTGTGAAAGTTGGAGAACAGGAAATCTTTGTGGAAACCTATGAAAAAAATCCGCGTCTGATCATTCTTGGCGGCGGACATGTATCCCAGCCGGTTGCGGAGATCGGACGGCTTCTGGGATTTCATGTGACAGTGATGGATGACAGAGCAGATTTTGTGACAAAGGAGAGATTTCCGCAGGCAGATGAGCGGATCACAGGAGATTTTGAGACCCTGTCAGAAAAAATCCCGCCTTATGAGAATGCTTACTATGTAGTTGTAACAAGAGGTCATCTTGGAGACTCTGCCTGCGCAAGAGAAATCCTGAAACGGCCTTTTGCCTATTTCGGAATGATCGGAAGTAAGACAAAAGTGCGGATCACCAGAGAGAAACTTCTGGCAGAGGGGTTTACGAAAGCACAGCTGGATCAGATCCATGCACCTATCGGCCTGCCGATTGGAGGACAGATGCCGGCAGAGATCGCAGTCAGCATTATGGCAGAGATCGTTCAGGAAAAAAACAGGCATTTCCGTACTTATTGTGATGAAGATGTAGAGGCAGCTGTACGCTGCGGCGTTCCGGGAACGATGGTTACGATCATTGAGAAAAAAGGCTCATCTCCAAGAGGTACCGGAAGCAAGATGTTTGTGTTCCCGGATGGCAGAAGTGCCGGAAGTATCGGCGGCGGAAAAGTTGAATTTGAAGCAGGTAAATACGCCGCAAATGCAGCAAAAGTGGAAACACGTATCTACGAACTTGGCCAGGGAGTCGGAGATCTGGGGATGATCTGCGGCGGTACAGTAAGAGTTTTATTTGAGCCGATCGCAATCTGAAAAACAAAAGTACCGGGTTCAGTAAATGAAGCAAAAATAAGGAGCTCCGCACAATGAAAATGTTGTGCGGAGCTCCTTATTTTATAGGATGATGTCGCTTAATATCTTCATAAGCGACAAAATTGCAAAAAAGCCTCATGATATGCGGTTTTCTGTTCCTGCATATCACGAGGCTTGACCACTTATTTGACACCTAAAAGAATTTTAAAACAGAGAAAAACATTGGATTTACAAGTATTTGCATAAAAGAAAAGTGACCATTATTCCTGACCACGAATGAAATTTTTAATGATTTTATGTGATTTTTTTAGGTTTTTGCAGATCGATATGTGACATAAGATGTGCATAAAGTGGCATTTTTTGTACATTCAACAAGGTTTACATGCCTTGACAAAGGAAAAAGTCAATGATATCATTACTTGAGGCTGTAAAAAGTGTCTTTTTAAGCCTGTGACTTATGAAGATATTAAGCGACAAAGACAGCAGAAAGTGGTGCCATGAAAACAGGATACAGTATCAGAACATGGCGGATGCGTCTCTTCTGTTCTGAAGAGCAGATGATCGAAACAACAGAAGATTTATACCGGGAGGCAGTGAATTTCTATTATGAACTGCTCAAAGACCGGGAAGAACTCTGGGAAGAAAGCCTGCTCACCATCCAGGGACAGTTGGAAAAACTGACGGTACCCGGAAAAGACGGAAGAGTGCCCAGGTACATCCCACCAGGCGGAAAGCTTCCCGTATATTTTCGGAGGTCTGCCATGAACAAAGCTGCAATGGCAGTAAAAACAGCAGCAGGAGCAGAAAGTTTTCCGGAAAAGATCGATGCTAATATAACCTTTTTCAAAGGAATGTACAGAGACTTAACGGATACATCCGTAGTCCTGAAACTTTGGAACGGAAAGAAATGGATCTGGACAGAATGCAGTCTGACAGGACGGCCGTTCCCAAAAGAAGCGGCGATCCTTTCCCCTACACTGGTTCATGAAGAAAAATGGCTGATGTTCCACGTGCCCGTAAAACAGGAAAATTCCGATGCAAGGACAGCGAAGGAACGAATGCAGGAAGGCACCAGACTATGCAGTGTACGGTTCACCAATACGGACAGTTTTGCAGTATGCACAGTCCTGGATAAACAATCCATTCCCATTGCAGTGAAGAACTGCAGCGGAGGAAAAGCCTACCGTCATCGTTGCAGGGAACTGCTGAAAAAAATAGAAACATCAAAAGCCTTTACAGAAAAAGACAATGTCACTCAGCCAAACAGAAAATACTACATGCATCTGAAACACCTGAACGAGCATTATGCCCATCAGGTCAGTAAAGAGATCATAGAGTTTTGCAAAAAGAACCAGGCAGGGATCATCGTGCTTCCGGAATACGAAGAAAGCTTTTCCAGGATATCCATGTACAGGAGCGGAAATTATTCCCCCCTTCATTTAAGCATCCGCATCCGGAATTACCTGAAATACAAAGCCTGGGCCGAAGGGATCCTGGTACTGGAGCTACGCGCCGACGGAACCGAAAAACAATGTTCCATCTGCGGCTCCCCCGGAAAAAAGCAAGGCAGCTTGTTCATCTGCCAGAACGGCCATCAGGTCAACCGCTTCCTGAACGCTGCCCGGAACTTAGGGACGAAATGCCAGGAAAGCTTCCGGAGGAATCAGAAAAATTTTTACCAGATCTGAACTTAACAAAGTCAGTAAGCGGCAGAAATGCCTCTTATATAAATGCTGAGAGATCAGCAAGAGAGGGCGCGCCAGCGACGCACCCTTTCCGGTTGAATACCGCCAGGCGGCCCTACGCAGGCGTCACCGAAGAACTGTGCCTTGTGGTGCGGGGTGTATTCGAAGTTATAAAAAAATGAGATGGAAAAGGAAACGCATACATAGATATGCAGATTATAGAGTATAGAAAAGATTTTAGGGAATGTGTTTCGAAAGAAACGGAAGGAGTAAATACTATGAAAAATTACAAAATTGCCGTGGCCGGCACTGGTTATGTTGGCCTGTCCATCGCTACGCTTCTCAGCCAGCACCATCAGGTAACCGCAGTTGACATTGTGCCGGAGAAAGTTGAGCTGATCAACAATCGCAAGTCTCCGATTCAGGATGACTACATTGAGAAGTACCTCGCAGAGAAGGAACTGAACCTGACTGCAACGCTGGACGCGAAGGCCGCATATGCCGATGCAGATTTTGTCGTCATCGCTGCGCCCACAAATTACGATAGCCACACCCAGCACTTTGACACATCTGCAGTCGAAGCTGTCATCAAGCTGGTTATGGAATATAACCCGAACGCTATCATGGTCATCAAGTCTACAATTCCTGTGGGCTACACCGCTTCTGTGCGTGAGAAGTTTGGCAGCAAGAACATCATCTTCAGCCCGGAGTTCCTGCGCGAGTCCAAGGCTCTGTATGACAATCTATATCCGAGCCGTATCATCGTTGGCACTGATTTGCAGGACGAAAGATTAGTAGAAGCAGCACACGAGTTTGCGGGTCTGCTGCAGGAAGGTGCTATTAAGGAGAATATCGATACTCTGTTCATGGGCTTTACCGAAGCTGAGGCTGTTAAGTTGTTCGCCAATACATATCTGGCACTACGTGTTGCTTACTTCAACGAACTGGATACCTATGCAGAGAGCAAGGGTCTGAACACTCAGCAGATCATTGATGGCGTCTGCCTTGATCCTCGTATTGGTAGCCACTACAACAATCCTTCCTTCGGCTACGGCGGCTACTGCCTGCCCAAGGACACCAAGCAGCTGCTGGCTAACTATGCAGATGTGCCGGAGAATCTGATCGAAGCTATTGTCGAAAGTAACAGAACTCGTAAGGACTTCATTGCAGATCGTGTCCTGAAGCTGGCTGGTTACTACGGCTACGATGCAGAGAACGAATTTGACGAAGATAAGGAAAAGGCCGTCACCATCGGTGTTTATCGATTGACTATGAAG